>CALJUK010000357.1 GCA_937975745.1 uncultured Planctomycetaceae bacterium
CGACCCGGTCGATGTCACTGTGCCGCTGTCGCGCCAGAAAGAGCTCTTACTGCTGCTGTCGCAGTACCTCAGGAAGGACTACTTGTTCACCGACAAGGACCAGGCACGGACATATTTCACAAAGCTCACCGGACTGTTTCGGAATCTGAATTTCTCAGCTAGCGGGTCGGACGAATACGAATCCTGGCTGGACCAGATCAACCAACTCCAGGCGACGCGCGAACCCAGCGAGGACAGTCCGCTTTCATGACTCAGACAAACAAGAGACATCTGCAACTCATCAGCCGTTTGAAGCCACGATCTCTTCGAGCGCAGTTGCTGCTGTCGGTCAATCTCCTGCTGTTTGTGCTGTTTGCAGTACTCCTCGGTTACGATTACCAGCGAGAGATGGACATTCGTCTGCGACAGCGTCAGTCCGCCTTGCAGGAAGAGGCAGAGTCGTTACTCCAGGCGTGTCGCCTGATCGGCCGGCATGGGATTGAAGCGACACAGCACTACATCGACGACGTGTGTGCAACGGCACATGACAAGCAGTCGCCGGGACACCACATCGTCGTAGAGATCGCCGGTAATGTCCTTCAGGCGAAGAGCCATGGTCGTCAATCACCCGAATTGTTGAATCAGATCCGGGAAGCCGCTCGGGAGGTGACAGATGAGGTGCCCGCAGATGCCAGGATCGTTGTCGGAACATCCGGACAGCAAGACTTGCGGGTCTATGTGGCTGAATCCGTATCCGATATTCACCGGGCGACGAGGAGTGACACGCTGACGCGAAGTGCGGCGTTGTTCGGAGTGGCGCTGGTCACGGCAGTATTCATCAATCTCACGATCGGCCATTTTGTCACCAGACCGATTCGACGACTCGTTGCTGTCGTGAAACGGATTGGGCAGGGAGAGTTGGGAGTGCAAGGCAGGTCGTTTGACAGCGACGAGTTGGACTACCTGGCCGATGAAATCAATCGAATGAGCTGGAATCTCGCTGAGGCGGATCGTGATCGCCGGGTTCAAATGGAGAAAGCCCGATCTATTCAGAAAGATCTCCTGCCGGGTGACGTCCCTGTTCCCAACGTGCAGTACTCCTGTTTGTTTGAGCCGGCAGACGAAGTGGGAGGCGACTTTTACGACATCCTTCCGTTATCCGATGGAAGCTGGTTATTCTGTCTGGCCGACGTCGCGGGGCATGGAGTGCCGGCAGCGATGACGGCAGCAATTGTCAAATCTCTGCTGACCGAAGCGGCGAGGCAACACACAAGTACCGCAGAGATCCTCAAGTACATCAATCGAGGGCTGATGGGCATCAGTCCAAATGGCAACTTCGTGACAATGGCACTCGCCCGTTTCGTTCCAGAGTCACAGACGCTTGAGTTTGTGAGCGCCGGCCATGAAACCGGATTCCTTCGTCGCGTCGATGGCAGTATCGACGAACTCGATTCGACGGGACTCATCGTTGGGGTTTCTGAGGATCCTGATTGGGAAGTTCAGGAGATCCGAATTCGCAAATCAGAACGTCTTGTTCTGGTCACAGACGGGGTCACGGAGACATTCGGACCAGACCAAACGCTGTTTGGCCGGCATCGTGTCGGCGAACTGTTGAAAGAGTCTCCGGGAGAAACAGATTCTGTGAATGCATTTGTGCAGCGCCTTCACAGTTCCGTCATCAGATTCCGAGATGGCCAGCGGCAGCGTGACGACATCACTCTACTCGCTGTGCAGTTTTGACAGCAGACTCAGGGTTGAATCCGGCTGGCTATTCAGGATCGCTCTCCGGAGCGGGAAGTGGGTCTGCCGGCGTCACGGCTTCGCTTCCTGGTCGTGTCACTCCCCACAGGTATGGTTCGGCCGCATTGGAGTGGCAGGGATTCCCGCAGAATTGTGAGTAGGCGAGTGGCGCGGGCGGACAGTATTTGCAGGGAACGCTACAGCCCTCATAGCAATTGTACGCGGACGCACAACCTGAAAGGGTCACCAAGATCAGCAGAATTGAGGTGCGGATAGTCTTCACGTGCAGTGCCTCGATTACTCGTTGTTTGGGATGACGGCCTCGTCGCCGTTGTGCTCGGGGATCGGCGGGATCTGTGGAGCAGGAGGGGTGATCGAACTCATCGCCGTCCAGCCGCCAACCGCCTGTTCCAGATCGGCCAGCGACTGCCGTAGATTGGCCTCCAACCGACGGTAATTCACCTCGTAGCGCAGAAGCTGTCGCCAGTTGTCGATCAACTGCAGGAAATCCACCTCCCCCACGTTGTAGGCCCGGCTGGAGACCTGCAGCGTCTGTCGGGCCTTGGGAAGGATGTCCTCTTCAAATAGCGTCAACATCTGCTGATGACTGTTCGTCCGCGCGAACAGGTCGGTCACCTCTTCCAATGTGGCATCTTTCATGGCGTCATAGTTGCGGGCAGAGGCGACCGCTCCGGCCTCGGCGGAGCGGACCGAAGAATCGAGTCTCTTCTTGTAGACCGGCAGATTGATACCGGCGGTCAGCAGCAGGGCATCCTGACCATTGGCACTCATTGCCAGGCCGCCGTCTGCTACATCGATCCATGAGAATCCGAGGGTCACATCCGGCTTGTAATCGAGCCTGGCCAGATTCGCTGCGTGCTGGTCTCGAAACACCGCCGCCAGGGCTGCATGCAATTCAGGACGTGCGCTCACCGCCTGCTGCTGCAGAGCTGTCAGATTCTGAGGAAGCAGTTCGTCGGGAAGTGCAGCAATGGCCTCGACACGCGTTTCCGGAGCAATGTGCAGCAATCTCGCCAGTCGCGCCTGTCCACTTTGGAGTTGCTGCCGGAGTTGGATCAGCTCGTTCTCGACATTCGAGATTTCCAGATCGGCCCGTAACACGTCCTGTTGGCTGGTCCGCCCCGTTTTATAGCGTGTGTTGGCGACGTCTCGAATTTCACCGAGCAGTTGCTGCTCTGCTTCGGTGACTGCGATCGCCTGCTGCAGGAAGTACAGCTCGTAGTACGCCTTTTTGACTTTGGCGATGATCGCCAACTCCACAGCTGCCAGTTGGGCGCGGGCGACATTGGTGTTTGCTTCGGCCACCGCCGCCTGACTATCAAGTTTGCCAGCCCAGGGGAACTTTTGATTCGCGGAGAGAATAAACTGTTGGGCTCCCGCTGCCGTCTGGACGGGAGCCGGCTGCGCGGTCACCGTGAGCATGGGGTCCGGAAGACTGGCGGCCACGGGGACTTTGT
>CALJUK010000358.1 GCA_937975745.1 uncultured Planctomycetaceae bacterium
GTCTGTCCAGGAAGCATATGGCCTGTTCTACAAATTAGAACATACACGCACCTACGGGCATCAATGCCTTGTGGCACGCCGATTGGTCGAACGGGGTGTCCGATTCATCGAGCTGACCTGCCCTCGCGTCAAAGCCGATCGGTGGGACCAGCATCGCGATTTGCTCGACGGTCACACACTCAACGCCAAGGCCGTCGATCAACCGATCGCGGCGCTGCTGAAGGACCTCAAAAGCCGGGGTCTGCTGGATGAGACGCTTGTGGTCTGGTCGGGCGAATTCGGGCGAACGCCGATGGCCCAGGGAAGTAATGGCCGGGATCACAATCCGTTTGGCTTTACCATCTGGATGGCAGGCGGAGGAGTTCGGAACGGCACGATCTACGGCGGGACCGACGAGTACGGTTACTACGCCATCGAGAACAAGCTGGAAATCCACGACTTGCACGCCACCATGTTGCACCTGCTGGGGATCGACCACACCCAGTTGACGGTGCAGTTCAGCAGCCGCGAAATGCGACTGACCGACGTGTTCGGCCACGTCGTGCACGACGTCGTCGCGTGAAAGGCCTCTCTCGCGAGTTTGGGCCCGCGGCTGTCAGTCAGTCGGCCTGAATGCGGATGTTGCGGAAGTAGACGTCGTGTCCTTCCGACTGGAAGCCGATCGGCCCGGAGACCAGTTCGGTCGGCTCGCTGGTGCAGAGTGTCACGCCGTTGACCTTTGCCGTCAAAGCCCCTCCGCGCGAGACAATCTCGAAAGAGTTCCACTCACCGACCGGTTTGAGTGCCTGCCAGCGGGCCTCCGCATCTTCGTGCGTGATGACCTCAAGGTCTTTGCGGCCGTTCACCTTGATCGCCGCCGTGTCGATGTATTTTCCCTGTACCTCCAGGCAGACGGGCCAGATCTTGTTCTCACCAGTCATGTACACGAGGCAGCCGGTGTTTCCCTCAAAGTTGCGGTCGTCGGTCAGGCCTTCCGGTCGTGGGAACCGGACGTCGAATCGGAGTGCGAAGTCTTTGTAGGGTCGCTTCGTGTAGATGTAGCCCCGTGGCTGGTCCTTCCCCTGGCAGACGATCACGTTTTGCTCAACCGACCAATGAGACACATCCGCCGGAAATACTTGGAAGTCGTCCAACTCCAGGACACCAAAGCCTTCGTCGACCGCTTCCACGAAGTCAGGCAGGCCCAGGTCGGGGCTGGTTTCCGGGACAGGCTTCTCAGCGGGCGCGACGGCGACTGGTTCTGTTTCTTGCGGAGAACTGGCAGGTTGACATCCGGAGAGTGCTTGAACAATCGACAGGCCGAAGACGAGTGCACACAAGTTCGAGCGGGACATAGTCGTGTCCAATCGAAATACAACAGGCAAACGATGGCGTGGTGTGTGAGGCATGTCCCCGAGTGTGGCGGGCCTGTTCCGCCTGGTCAATGGTGGCGGGCAAGTGACTGGGCGATCCAAGGCAAGCGGGTCTTGGAAATTCTTCGTCGGGAGATGGCAAACGCGAACGAAGTGATACCGCCGGAACAAGCGTTATGCGCTCAGTCGACATCCCGGATTCTGCAAACTCTCTAGACTTCGCGTACGGACTTTCGGCAGAATCCGCCGATATCCAAAGTAGACGTCAGTGTGTGCCATCGAGCGGGCTTGAGCGTAAGCCACTCAAGACTTGGGGAAGCAGAGCGTTGCGTGAAGCTGGCATCGCTCGCTTTCCGTTTGCAAGTCGCTGCGTCGCAAGGTTGTGGGAGACTCTGTGCCCGCCAACACAGTGTCACTTCCAGAGCGTTCGCTTATGAACCCTCAGCGACCGATACGACCGGCACAACAGTGACGACATGCTCCGTCCAGGCAACAAGCCACCGATGTGGCAAATGCTCTGGGCAGGGCACGAGCGCTCACCCGCCCAACCGAGCGTGCTGCCAAGTCGGGTTGGGGATGACACCGTCAAACCAGGCGACAGCAGTCCCAGACCTTCCGCTTTCGCATCGCGCACCCACCCAGGAGGAGTTTTATGATGTATCAGACTCAGACGTCGGACCTGGGTGTCTCTGTCCTCGAGTGGCTGACTGACGAACTCCGTAGAGAATACGAGATTCGTCAACAATCTCAGGCCCAGAAGTCGAGGATTGCGACACAGTTCCGCACCTGCATGATCGCTTGCTTCTCCGGTATCTCTGTCGCCTTGTGGCGATTCTTGTCGATCTAGAGGCGGCTTCGGAACCGTCGAAATCCTGGCCCGTCTGCCGTCAGCGCATGGGTCGGGTCATCCCTCGGCGGTCTGAAATTGGTCTCGAACTCGACCAGAGATTCCGGCTGATGCAGCCGATCGCAGGGTCAACGTCCGGACGCTCCACGACACGGGAATCCGTCCAACGGCAGAGGGGTTATTCCAACCGGGATGGCCCCTCTGACTGTTTCGCGTCGACACGGACCATCCTGTGCACGCGCGAGAAGCCGTTTCATGACCAGTTGGTGGCCAGTGTTCGGCCAGCAATTTCAGGACGAAGTCGAAGCACGCGGAGGTCGTGGTGCCCCAGTTAGTCGAATGGCACGCGGCAGGCCTGAGAGATGCGGCGGAGTTCTTCGACAACCGACGGGATCAAAGGAATTCCCGTCTTTCGGCGGATGGCTTCGGCCTGACGTTCCGGATCGCCCGGAATCATCGGGCCGTCTGTCCCGGGAACCGGAGCGCAACCACGGAAGGTCCGGATCCAGTGGTCGATACTCTGCTTGAATTCGTTGACGTCGGCGAAGGCGTCGATGCGCATCGAACCGAAGAAGTGACCCAGACCGATGCCAACCTGCTCTGTCGGTTCGGCACGTCCGACAGTGAAGCTGGGCGTAAACGGACCCCAGTTGGCACCGCTCAGCGGGCCGGACAACAGATCGACGAGTGCTCCCAGACAGTACCCTTTGTGACCTCCGCGGTCGGCCTCGCTGCCCAACGGCAGGAGTGCACCACCGGCCGCAACGGCGTTCGGGTTGTGTGTCACATAGCCGTCCTTGTCGAGTGCCCAGCCGTCTGGAATTTCCTTGTCTTTGCGGATGGCCATCTCGATTTTCCCGTAGGCGACAGCGGAAGTGGCCAGGTCGATCACGACAGGAGGTTCTTCCAGTCCGGGAAACGCCATGGCAATTGGGTTGGTTCCCAGCATCCGCTCTCGGCCGTTCAGTGGCGCGACGACCGAACTGGTGTTCGTGACGGTGAAACCAATTTGCTCGCGTGTCAGTGCTTCCAGCACGTAGTAGCCGGCAATGCCGTAGTGATTGCTCCCTCGGACCGCAACCCACCCTGTACCAACCTGGTCGGCCTTATCCATGGCGAGTCGATTCGCATACGGACCGACGACCAAGCCGAGACCGTTGTCGCCGTCGATCGTCGCTGTAGAAGGTGTTTCGCGGACGGTCTTGAACTGCGGGCGCGGATTGATGCGGCCGTCCCTCAACCGCCCGCTATACAGTTCGAGGCGGGCAACACCGTGCGAATCGATTCCTCGTAGATCGCTCAGCGCGAGAATGTCGGCAGCGGTCTTGGCATCTGCCGCGGGAACACCAAGCGACTCGAACACTCGTTGCGAAAATTCCTGCAATTGTTCAATGGGGTAATGGCGTATTGGCTCGCCGTCCATGTCGTGCGTGTCCTTCTTCGCCAAGCGGCGTTTCGGGGAAGTGTGGATTGCGACGCGGATGTTTGGGCCGGTCAGTTTTCAAAACGGCTTCGCAGACGATCCACGATGAGTTGGCCGATGTTGAGCGATGCCGTCGCAGCCGGTGACGGCGCATTGCAGACATTGACGACTCGGTCCGATTCCAAAATAAGGAAATCGTCGACCAGTTGTCCATCGGCTGCCAGGGCTTGTGCCCGGACTCCAGCCGGTGCCGCCTGCAGATGCTCCGCAGTAATCTCCGGCATCAGCCGTTGCAGGGCTTTGACGAACGCCGCTTTGCTGAAAGACCGCCACATCTCTCCCAGCCCCATTCGCCAATGTCGGGCCGCCAGTTTGAGAAAGCCCGGATACGTAAGTGACTCGAACAGGTCCCGGAAATTCACATCCGTTTTGTGATAGCCCTCCCGAGCAAACGCGAGGACAGCGTTCGGGCCGCATTCCACACCGCCGTGAATCATGGTTGTGAAATGGACGCCCAGAAAGGGGAATTTGGGATCGGGGACGGGGTAGATCAACGTTTTGCAGAGATGTTCGGCCTCGGGTTTCAGTTCGTAGTATTCACCTCGGAATGACACAATTTTGGCTTCCGGTGGATGTCCACTGAGGCGGGCGACTCGGTCCGAATGAAGTCCGCCGCAGTTGACGACGCAGCCCGCTTCGACGGCGTCAAACGTCCCGGTCAGGACGACCTGTCCGTTCGGCTGTTGAATTCCCGTGACGCGGGCTCCGGTTTGAATTATTCCGCCCGCGGCCTGGACACGCTCCGCAAGACGCCGGGCGACCTGGACGTAGTCGACAATGCCCGTGGCCGGGACGTGGATTGCTGCGACTCCGGCAGCGTGGGGTTCGAATTCTGCCAGCCGTTCCGGACCGATTCGTTCGCACGGAATGCCGTTGGCCTGGCCTCGCTCGAAGATACGGTCCAACGCCGGGAGTTCGGATTCGTTTACGGCGACGACGACTTTGCCGCAGATGCGATACGGGATTCCCTCCTGCTCGCAAAAATCGACCATCGCCTGTCGACCGTCTCGACAGTTGACGGCACGGAGTGAGCCGGGTTTGTAGTAGATGCCCGAGTGGAGCACGCCCGAATTGTGGCCGGTCTGGTGGGCTGCCAGTTCCGGTTCTTTTTCGAGAATAACGATCGACCGGCCGGGGTACCGCTGCTGAAAGCGATAGGCGGTTGCCAGCCCAACGATTCCGCCTCCGACAATTGCAACGTCCACTGTGGGCATGCGGTCTTTCGGTTCTGGCAGGAATGTGAGGGAGGGAACGAGAATGTCGCGACACAATGAGGGGGCGGAAGTTGCTTCCTATCGCATGCAATTCGGACGAGCGGTTCATTTCCCTTCGCATCGCAGCGATGTCGCCCGGCTGTTATCGATGATGAGCGCTCGAAAGTGCGTGGTCGGGCTGCTGTTTGGACTGTTGGCAGTCGACGGAGTCGTCGGCTTGAGCGGCCGGCTCTGATTCGGCGCCCAGCCTGCGGCATTCGGGCGATGGTTTGGAACAGGATTCACACAGCGAGTTGCCATGCTCGTCCTTCATGCCG
>CALJUK010000359.1 GCA_937975745.1 uncultured Planctomycetaceae bacterium
GGCCAACGAGCCGCGGGCCAAGCGATTGAACCCGAAGTTTAAGGCGTGACAAGGCACTAGCGATCAATCTCGCCCATGACCACGTCGAGCGAACCAACAATCGAGGGGACGTCGGCAATCAGCGTTCCTGGGCACAAAGGTTCGCAAATCGACAGGTTGCAGAACGAAGAGCTCTTGGCCCGCGCGCGTAAAGGCTCACCATTGCCGTCCCCGACAACGTAAAAGCCCATCTGGCCACGGGGACATTCGGTCTCGAGGTAGACCTCGTCAACGGGGAGCTTCTGCCCCAGTTTGAAGGGGACGCGGTAGTCTCCCTCGGCCGACGAATACCGCTCGATGGCCTGACGGACCAGCAAGGCGGATTCTTCGACTTCACGCATCCGCACGAAGAAGCGGCACCAGTTGTCTCCCAGACGGACTTCCGGCGGTGCCTTAGCGAATGGGGCAACCGGGATTTCGTATTTGTACCCCTCGTACATCCGCGTGTAGAGCGGGTCACCGTCTCGGCGGAGATCGTGATCGACACCGCTTCCCCGCAATACGGGCCCCGTACAGCCGTAATCGATTGCCATCTCGCGGGGGAGTTCTCCCAAGGCGGCCGTCCGCTTGATGAAGATCTGGTTGCGAGTCAGCAGCGTATGGTATTCGGCGATCCGCGGCGTCAACCAGTCCAGAAACATCAGGACGGCGTCAGTCCATTTCAGAGTCATGTTTGGACTGCGCCCCGTCAACGCGGCCAGACCGGGCGGAATGGTGATTTGCGTCGGCAGATCGTGCGTGGCACCGCCAACCGTCAGATAACTGTAGGTCAGCCGGGCACCGCAGGCCTCTTCGAACAGGTCGAGAATGATTTCCCGTTCGCGGAAGGCATACAGGAACGGACTGAAGCTTCCCAGGTCGAGACCGTAGGCCCCCATACCGACCAGGTGGCTCGCGATGCGTCCCAGTTCGGCGATGATGACCCGCAGAACCTGGGCCTTCTCGGGAACTTCCATCCCGATCAGTTTTTCGACCGCCAATGCCAGGCCGAGGTTCATATTCATCCCGGCCAGATAGTCCATTCGGTCGGTGTAGGGAATCCACTGTGGCGGTGAAAGATTCTCGCCAATCTTTTCAGCACAGCGGTGCAGATACCCGAGATGGCAGGTCACTTCGTTGACGACTTCGCCGTCCGTCCGCAGCATCAACCGCAAGACACCGTGCGTACTGGGGTGTTGAGGCCCCATGTTAATCAGCATTTCGTCGGTACGGACGTCGAATTCGACAACCCGAGGGTCTTCAACCTGCATGCTCATTTTCAGTCGTCCAGACGATGACAGTAAAACAGGCGGTGTTGCGTGGAGCGGAACAATGACCTGGAGTGGGCGTTACTTGCCGCGGATTCCGTGGTATTCCAGCGGGAACTCATAATCTTTGCGAAGCGGATGCCCGACCCAGTCCTCGGGGCACAAGATTCGGCGAAGATTCGGGTGACCTGTGAACTGAATTCCCACCAGATCGTAGGCTTCCCGTTCGTGCCAGTCGGCAATCGCCCAGACGGAGGCCACCGAGGGGACTTCCGGCAGCTGGCCCTGCTCGTCGTTCTGCCAGCGAGGAAGCTTCACTTTCACGGTCAGCCAATGCTTGTGCGTGTAGCTATAGAGGTGGTAGACGACTTCCACGTGCGGCTCGTAGGGAAACTTGGCCGCCTTCTTCGGATCGGGCTGGAGATAGTCCACACCGCAGAGATTGTTGAGCGCGTCGAACAGCAGATCGGGATGCGACTTCAGATGCCGGGAGACGTCGACAATCGATGCCGCCGCGACTTCGATCCAGGGATCCACCGACTCGGTATGCAATGCCAGAATGACCTCGCTGCCGAAGCGATCGACCAACGCCTGGTGAATCTGCTGGATGTCCATCGTTGGGGTGTCCTCTGCAGGCAATTCTCATTCGCCATCAGGCGACAGTCTTTACGGATCCAAGTTGAATCATTAGCTGGGTGCGACTGGCTGCGGCTGCTTGCCGGTCTCCCGGGCGAACCGGGCGGCACGGGCTGTTTCGGCATTGGCTTTGGCGCGAGCAGCGACGGCACGAACCCAGTCCAGATCGCCACGCTTCCAGACGTAAGCAAAGCCGACCAGCAACACTCCGAAGAACACCAGGATGTCCGACAGACCAGTAAAGGCCAGTTCGCGAGCGGCATCAACCGAGACGACATTTTCGATCGCCAGGTCGGCCGAAGGAGAATTCAGCAAGCGGGCAGAGATTTCCTGCCGGGCGGGTTGCGACAGATTCGGGTCCATCAATTGCGTCGCCGAGCCGTAAACCGTGGCCCACGGGAAGAAGAACGCGACTTCCACGTCGAAAATGATGAACAGCAGCGCGACCACGTAGAACCGCAGGTCGAACTGTACGAAGCTGCTGCCGATCGTCGGCTCGCCACATTCGTAGATCGCTTTTTTCTCTGGATTCGGAAGGTTCGGACGGACAAACTTGCCGATCAGCAATGGCACCATCAGGAAGCCAATTGCCAGAACCGTGAAAATCAGGAAATGGCCTACGACATCGATCATGCTTCGACTGCCTTAATCCTTATGGACGCCGTTCGAGTTTCCGCTGTCAAAAATCCAGGATCGCCACTGGCTCACCCCCACTGGCTCAGTTGACGAACAAATCTGCCGCGAAAAGCCGTCCACGACAGTTCGGCGTTGGCCCACCCCATCGCCCCCGCCCATGCTGAGTTGCACAGCGAGGACGCCTTGAAGGCTACTGAGGTCGACTTACTCCACGGTCGCGTCCGGTTTATCGGACTTCGAGGTCGACAGCAAGGCCTGCCGTCCCTGGAAGCCCGCATCCACCTCATGCCAGTAGCCAATTTCTGGCTCACCCAGTTTCCAGCAGAGGCAGACTTCCCGCTCTTGCATCAGTCCAGGGAAGTCAACCAGCCCGATCGCCGGGTCCTTCAGTTCGGCCCCCAAGGCCGCGAGCTCGTCCACATATTCCGACAGCTTGGCGGCGTCCTTCTCGAGTTCTTTTTCGATCTGTTCCAACTCTTCGCTGTACGGTGTCTGCTCGTCGGCAGTTCCCGACCCCGGAGCCTTGCGGATCCGAGCCAGACGGTCCTGACGTTCGCTGATATCTGCGTAGTTGCGGACGATGTCTTCCACAATCGCACGAACCAACGGCAACGTCTGGTTTGCCTGGGCTGGCGTGAAATATTTTTTTTCGGTATTCGCGGCAGAATTCATTGGTCTTGCCCCACAGCAGGTCTTTCCCGAGCGTTCCTGACCACTCTTCTGCCAATTGGCACTTCTCGCAGCCCCAATTGGAACAAGTCCATTCCGGCTGCCCCGTTTTGCCCCACCTCATACCCCCCCAACGCCGTCGACAACGGGAGGTTATTCGGGGGAAAACTCGAACGGGCTGGGTTCACCTTTCACCCAGACAGGCTCGTACACGACTTTCGATTCAGCGACAGCAATCGGGTTGAGCGTGGTCTGCCCCCACGCCACTTCCAGGGGAAGCTTCGCGTAGTCGACAACGCATCCATCACGGCTGTAGCAGCTCAGGTCGTGGTTCGAACCCATGAAAATGCAATCCACCGGACAAGGCTCGACACACAACGCGCAGAACATGCACTTGGTGTAGTCAACGGCGAAGCCATCGACGCGAAAACCTTTCCCGACGGGACTTTTCTCTTTGGAGATATAAATACAGTCGACCGGGCAGGCGGCGGCACATTTCTCGCAGCCGATGCAGGTGGTCAGATCGAAGCGGTGAAACCCACGGTACCGAGCCTTCACCGGAACGGGCGTCTCGGGATATTCGTAGATTTGAGCGAAAGCGCGGCGGTTGTACGTCTTGCCCATCGTAAACAGCGTGACCCACATGCCGGAGATCACGGTCCAGACGACAACCCAGACGTTTCTCAGCCATTGCAGCATTGTTCGGTTCCAAACTCGTGCCCTGGCGGGCTTTGGCGTTCAGGAGGAGAAGTACTTGTTCTCGTGCTGGTTCCGCAATTTCCAGCCCGTAGAGCTTTGTCCGCTGCAACACTCAGTGGGCCAAACGCTCGCAAACGCTCGTCCAACAGTTGCGACTCCCTACGGCTGAATTATAGGTATGGGTCTCGTGAACGCAAGAGAACGGGACCGATGTCATTCTGCCATTTCGACTTCGATCCGTGTTACACGATTCATGAGCACATAAGTCGTACCGAAATCGCCACGCGACGGCCGGACCAAGCCACAGTCCTACCCCACGGTCTTCGCCAAGGTGGCCGACAGGCGGCTGAGTTTCTCCAGCGTTTCGGTCACGTAGCCGGAGTCCAATGCCGACTGGACACTCCGGGCGGCTTCCTTCGGGTCGGTGAATCGTTCCGAGGCAATCAGCGCAGCGGCCGCATTGGCGACCACGATATCCCGGCAGGGACCGGCCTCACCCCGGAAGACGTCCATCAGGCGGGCGGCACTGTCGTCGGCCGAACTCGCACGGATATCGTCGACGTCACATTCGTCCAAGCCGAATGACGCCGCCGTCCACACAGACTCGGTCAAACCTCCCGCTCGAACGTCGATCACCAGTGTCTGGCCCCACAGGCTGACTTCATCCAGGCGATTGTCGCCACAAACCACCAGGGCGTGCTTAGTCCCCAGTTGCTGTAATGCCGAGGCCAACTTCCGGGCCAACACATCACTCCCCGTCCCGATGACCTGAAAGCCGGCTTCCGCGGGATTGGTCAAAGGACCAAGTAAATTGAAAATTGTACGGAATTCCAGCTGTCGACGGACCGGGGCGGCGTGCTTCATGGCGGAATGGAGCAGGGGGGCGAAGCAGAACCCGATGCCGACTTCGTCGATGCAGCGGGCCACTTGCTTGGGCGAAAGTTCAATCTGCACGCCCAACTCGCGCAAGACATCGGCCGATCCACTGGAACTGGAGACGCTCCGATTGCCGTGCTTGGCCACCGGGACACCCATCGCCGCCGTGAGCAGTGCCGCTGCCGTCCTGATATTGATTGTGTGCACCCGGTCTCCGGTCGTTCCACAGAGCTCAATCAGACCGGTCCGGTCAGTCGGAATCTTGGTCGAGCGTTCCCGCATGGCAGTGGCGGCGCCGACGATTTCCGAGACGGCTTCCCCCTTGAAATACCACGCGGTCAAGAGCGCGGCGATGTCGACCTCGCTACATTGGCCGTCCATGATGGCGGCGATCGCGGAGTGGGCTTCTTCCACCGTCGCATCCTGGCCGGCAGCGGCCTGGTTGATCACTTTCCGGATCGATTCGTGCATAAGTTTCTTCCACTGGCGGAGACACGTCGATTCGTCCATCAGGCCGGGACAATCCTCCGCCTGATTGACGCACGCGATGTTTGACCCGTATCATGCGCCAATCGGGAGTCGCATGGAAGTCGAGCGGCAGTCACAGAATACCGTGGCTGTCCACTGCAAAAGCGGGGCTGGAACACTTGGCACAAAAAGTGATCATCGACGCAGACCCGGGCATCGGCGATGCTTTGGCGATCGTCACAGCGCTGCTTGACCCGGAACTCGATGTGCTGGCGATCACATCGTGCGCTGGACGAGTCTCGGAGGAGGGCGCCCACCGGCATATCCACCTAAACGCCCCCGCATCGGAGCTTCGCAGGCTCCGCTTCCAGCCATTCACGGCGATCCGGCCAACACGGGTGTCAATCCGACCCTCTTCAATGGTCCAAATGGCCTAGGCGACTTCGAAGTTCCCGTCGCCGAATTGCATCGCCAGTACGATGCTTCCAAGCTGCTGCTCGAACTGGTGCGTACCTATCCCGACGAAATTCGGTTGATCACACTCGGCCCGCTGACGAATTTGGCAGGGGCAATGGAGAAGGCGCCCGAGTTCGTGGGACTGCTGAACGGTCTGTACTGCATGGGTGGCTCGCTGACCTACGGTGGCGACGCAACAGCCGCTGCCGAGTTCAACATATTTGCCGACCCGCAAGCGGCACGGATGGTTCTCCGCTCGGCCGCAACCAAGACGCTGATCCCGCTGGACATCACCACGCGGGTGGTGATGACCTACGAGGAGTTCAGCCGATTGCCGATTCCGCCCCATCTGCCGATTCATCGGTTGCTGACCCAATCGATCCCGTTCGCATTTCGGGCGCAACACGAATTCCTGGGAACCGAAGGGCTCCCGTTACCAGAAGTCGTCGCAATTGCCGCCGTCTCTCAGCCTCGGCTGTTTGAACAGCAGGGAGCCTGCCTGGACGTCGAGACCAGCGGCGAGTTGACCACCGGTATGACGGTCGTCGATCACCGGCGGATTGGCCAGTGGAAGTCGAATATCGAGGTCCTTACCGACGTCGATGAGCGAGGGGTTCTGGACTACCTCGCGAATGTACTGCGACAGTTTTCCGCGTGAACCGGCAAACTTCCGCGTGAACGGGCCAAGGCGACTGGCGGGTGATCGGCTCGCCGGCCATTTTTCGGCCGCGATCCGCTCGACGCGGCACACGGGACGGGAGGGAGCTCCGGGGCAGGGCAATGCCAGGAAGACCGCCGACCTCTCCCCTGTTCTTGCTCCGCAACCTCACCCCAAGGGGACATTCGCGTCGCGGCACAGGACGACGAAGTGAGTTCTTCGTCGGCAAGTGCCCTTTCGTTACGGTGTCAGATCGTCGCGATTCCCGAGAGTCACTTCGACGGTGATACTTCGGCCATCCCGCCAGAGAACCAGCCGCACGGCCTTATTGATTGTGGTCAGGCTGACGAGATTGATCAGATGATTCTCGTCCTGCACATCGACCCCGTCGAAACTGAGCACGACATCGTTGAACTTCAGATTGGCCCGGGATGCCGGCGTGTTGGGGTATACCTCCGTCACACGGGCTCCTCGGACGCGATCGAGTTTCAACTTCTGGGCGGCAGTCAGGTCGAATTCGGCGTCCAGTTTCACACCCAGGTAGGCCCGACTCACCTTGTTGTTCAGCAGAAGTTCGTCAAACACACGGCGGACGAGATTGCTGGGAATACTGAAGCCGATTCCTTCATTCCCCCCACTGTTGGACGCGATGGCCGTGTTGATTCCGACGACGCGACCGTACAGATCGATGAGCGGGCCGCCCGAGTTGCCCGGATTAATGGCGGCGTCGGTCTGCAGGAAGTTTTGGTTGATGACCTCCGAGCGTTCCCCCAGACTCAGTGAGCGGCGTCCCTTGGCACTGACGATGCCGAATGTGATCGACTGACTCAGGCCGAAGGGACTTCCAACGGCAAGGACCACGTGGCCAATCTTGACTTCGTCACTGTCTCCCCATTGAGCAGGCCGGACATCGTCCGCATTAATCCGCAGAACGGCCAGATCGGTCGCCCGGTCAATCCAGACTCGATCGGGGTGAATTTCGCGGCCGTCTCCCAGTTGAATCGCGATGTTCTTCAACTCGGCATCGGCAATGACATGAGAGTTGGTAACGACGAAGTTTCCCTGTACGCGACTACCGGCCACAATTACGCCGGAGCCGGTTTCTTCAATGATGCCCCGCTGGGCCGTGTGCACTTCGCTTTGAATATGCACGACGCTCGGCATGGCCATCTCGGCAATCTTCGCAAGTTGATCGCTAAACGCAGCCAGCGGAGTCGGGTCGCCGACCGTCATTTGACCGACCGACCCGGAAGAACCTCCGGCATGCACTGACGTTGCCAAATGAGAGGGTTCGGCCAACCAGCCAAGTACAGCTGGAACGACCACCGCAGTCGCCAGAATCCAGAAGATTGGTGGACGCTTCATTGGACGGCAGATGCTCTTAGAGACAAGTGACGGGGAACGCGGCCGGCCTGAAACGATCGCGAGGGTTCAGGCCCAGCCTGTGAGTCGCAGTTTGTCCTCACCAGGTACTCCGCACGGATAAACCATGAGAGGGAAACCAGGCAGAGTTGGGCGGTGAAACGCCCGTTGAAACCGAAACCCGACACGTCAGAGAGGGTAGATGGGGACCAAGATCCCGGCGAAACAGTCGACCTCGCTCACGCTTCGGGTTGCGGTTGCAGACCTCGTTCAACAGACCGCGATGGCGAAGTCGTTCGAGGTCTCAACTTAGCCAGATCGAGTCTGAACAGCTTTCGGCCGCCATGCCAGATCGAACGCGACTGACGCCACTTCGACCGACGGAAGGCTCCGGTTCCCTGAAGCCCTCAAACCAATTTAACCCATTTCAGTGAGGTAGGACCCAAAGAATTACCAAGTCGAGGTCTCTTTTCGTAGGACCGACATCAATGTTTTCAGGGCCCGTCTCCGTGGCGCTGCCGTCCCCGCTTAACGCACTTCTACCCGGAACGGGACTCCCCGACATTTCACCCCCGGGCGATTCTTCACCTCAGGCGATTTCAACCGTGGACTAACTATCAACGTCGATATCTCCGAGCGAAAATTCGCGGTCGCTCATGCGTCCTTCAAACTCGTAAGCTGTCTCCCAATCCGCAGCGTCGTCAAGGTCTCCGGTATTCGAGTTTTCCTGCAGTTGTGCGCAGCTCACACACATCGGTGCGAACGGCAAGGCATTCAGCCGCGCGATTGGGATTGGCTTTGCACAGTTCTCGCACAAGCCGTACCGCCCCTGCCGCATGGCTTCCAAGGCCCGATTGACCTGGCGGAGTTCACGGCTTTCGAAAGCGGCCAGCTGCGATTCTAATTCGTTGCTGGCACCGTCGTTGGCAGCGTCCCCCACGTCACCCCCCTGACTCAGCTGGGCATGCGTGCCGCTCCCCTGATCGACGAGTTTATCCCGCAACGCATCACGTTTAGCGACCAATCGTTTGTGAAGTCTCAGGAGTGCATCTCTGCGAGACATGATTGCGTTCCTTCACGGTTTCGCAACAGAAGCGGTAACCGACTCCGCTTGTTGCCACTGAATTACGCCAAAGCGGCCTCTGCGGCCTTCGTCCCGAAGCGTGATCGCTTTGACGCCGGGTGTAAGTCACCGATGAAGTCTTCCGCTGGCTCCCCGTCCCTCGGGGCATACGAAAGTCCCATCTCGGCTTCCATTTATACGTCGCATTCTATCGATGCGTTGACACCCGACCCGCCTGGCAGTCGTACCTTTCCAGAGAATCGCGATGCAAGCCGTTCTCTTAAAAAGACTTGCGCCAAGGGTAGAATTCTCGATTCCAAAACACCACACTTGGGATCCCTGATCTTGTGCTGGAAGCGCACAGTCATCATCGACTGATGACCGCCAGTTTCACTGTTGAAATTGCCCCGATGCCGGCCGCCGGAGAGCCGTTCCCGCAGTCGAACCGAGGATTCCAATTGTCGCGGATGCCTCGATTTCCCGAAATACACCGGCTTGCGCTGATCCAATGACTCCCCACACACATAAACACACGAACACAACCCAAGCTTGACCTTGACGGTATCGTCCGATCGCACTGTAATCCCGCCGCGGAACTGTAATCCCGCCGCAGAACAGGCATGGTCGGCATTGCGTGAAATGCCGTTTCTGTCATTCGAGAGCGGAATGACAGTGGTTGACGATCCGCAACACCGAGGCTTCGATCGATGTCTTGAATCGTGAGAAGTCACTGGCCCCATTGGAACGCCCGAACTCACGGTCTTCCCAACAAACGCCCTATGACGACATTCGACCGGTACTTGCTCCAGCGGTTTCTTCATGTCTTCGGCATTCTGCTGGTGACGACTTACGGTCTGTACATCGTCATCGACGGGTTCTCAAACCTGGACGAGTTCCAGAAGAACGGCGCGGAAGAATCGACCGTTGCCCTCGTGAAGACGATGGCGGTCCACTACCGCAATCAGGCGTTCGTGTTCTTTGATACGGTGGGCCCAATGGCCGCCGTGATTGCCGCCGTGATGTCCATTGCGTTGCTTCAGCGCAACGGCGAGCTGAATCCGATTCTTTCCGCCGGAGTTCCGACCTACCGGCTGGTGATTCCGCTGCTGATCGGATCGGGTGTAGTGAGCCTGCTACTGACGATCAATCAGGAGGTAATTTTCCCCCAGATTGCGGCTGAACTGCAGGCCGATCGCTCAGAAGGTGACGATCGCGGACAACAGGCCGAACCCGCCTACGACAGACATTCTCACGTTCTCATCGCCGGTTCGGAGGTCATCATCACTCGCCGTGAAATGCGACGAGCCCAGTTCGTTCTGCCGGTTCCAGAAATTGCCAGCACACTGACAACTCTACGTGCCGACAGTGCCTTTTACTTTGAGGCAGCGAAGGGACGTCCCTCGGGCTGGCTGCTGGAAAACCCGACCCCCCGCTTCGACGACATTCCCTTGACAGCCGAGGGTGTCAAATACGTTCGGCCGATTGAGAACAGCAACGACCTGTTCGTTGTTTCGGAAGTCAGCGTCGACCAAATCTGCAACCGCAGCGGA
>CALJUK010000360.1 GCA_937975745.1 uncultured Planctomycetaceae bacterium
TGAGTCGCCGCATTCGCCAGACGGATCGCTCCGGGCGCGGAGACCGTTCTTCCCAGGAGACGTGTCCTTCTGACGATCGAGTTCGTTGGCAGCAGGTGTCGCTTAAAAACACCGCTAACTCAGCCGCATGGTCACCGTTTTGAGTTCGGTATAATTGTGGAGCGCGGCCTCGCCCAGTTCGCGGCCGATACCGCTCATTTTGAAACCGCCGAATGGGGCAGCGGCGTCGAAGACATCGTAACAATTCACCCACACGGTCCCGGCACGAACTTCGTCCGCGATACGGTGGGCCTTGCCGACGGCGCGGGTCCAGACAGCGGCGGCCAGACCGTAGAATGTTCGATTCGCTCGTTCGATGACTTCGTCAACATTTCGGAACGGGAGGACACTCATCACGGGGCCGAAGATCTCGTCGCGGGCGATATCCATGTCGTCGGTTACGTTGTCGAAGACCGTCGGCTGCACGAAGTAGCCCTTCTCTCCGACACGACTGCCGCCCGTGACGCAATTGGCTCCGCCCGATTTCCCCCGTTCGATGTAGTCCATGATCTTACGGAACTGGTTTTCGTCGACCTGTGGTCCCTGCTGGGTTTGCGGATCGAAGGGGTTTCCGACCCGTCGAGATGCCGCCCGTTCGACGATCCTTGAGACGAATTCTTCGTGGATGGATTGTTCCACGAAAACTCGGCTGCCGGCACAGCAGCATTGTCCCTGGTTGAAGAACAGACCGAACTCCGCACCCTCGACCGCCGCATCCAGATCGGCATCGGCGAAGATGACATTCGGACTCTTGCCACCTAGTTCGAATGTCAAACGCTTGAGGGACTGTGACGCGTCCGCCATGATTTTCTGGGCGGTCAGATGCTCACCAGTGAAGGCAATCTTGTCGACATCGGGATGCTTGACGAGCGCAGCGCCCGCCGTCGGCCCATAACCGGGCACAACATTAATGACGCCGTCGGGAAAGCCAGCTTCTTGAGCGAGTTCCGCCATCCTTAGGCAGGTCAGCGGAGTTTGTTCGGCCGGTTTCATCACAATGGTGCAACCTGCGGCCAAAGCGGGGCCCCATTTCCAGGCGGCCATCAGCATCGGGAAGTTCCACGGGATAATCTGTCCACAGACACCCGTTGGTTCGCGACGGGTGTAAGTGAAGTGATTGCCCCGGACCGGGATTGTTTCGCCGTGAATTTTGTCGGCCCAGCCGGCGTAGTAGCGGAAGCAATCGATGACAAGGGGGAGGTCGGCTGCGCGGGCGTCGCTGACCGGTTTACCGTTGTCCAATGTTTCGAGGGCGGCCAATTCGTCAAAGTTCTCTTCCAGCAGATCGGCCAGTCGGTTGATCAAACGGCCACGATCTCGGGCGTCCATCTTACGCCAACCGGGCGATTCAAACGCCTGGCGAGCGGCCTCAACGGCCAGATCGATGTCTGCGGCGTCTCCCTCCGCGACATCGGCGATCTTCTCTTCAGTCGCAGGATTCAGCGTGGGGAACGTCTTTCCACTGGCCGAGTCCAGCCAGCGGCCACCGATCAGCATTTGGGTGCGGCGGATTTTGGGGGGATTGATCGTTGTGCCGGGTGTCGTCGTGGCCATGGGGAACCTCCTGTTTGGAGCAATCGGATATCCGTGTGGAAACGGTGATGTCACGAAGCGTCGAAATGCCCTCGCAACAAGTCCGCGGCATTCGCACAACCCGATGAAAGTGGGCGACCTGCGACTAGTGTCTCGGTGATTCTTGCGCTCGGTGAAGGTGTTGTGACGGTTTTGAGTGTCTCGTCTGCTCTCTGGGAATGCAAGAGGCTGCGGTCCGCAATCGGCGGGGCAGAGACTTCGAACAGCGGCGGCGGCAGGCTATAATGGCCCGACCTGCCGTCTCCGTGAGGCGTGTTGTTCTGTCGGCGGGGGCATTCTGAGAGGAAACCGATGGCTGGTTTGGGCGTGAATATCGATCATGTTGCGACGATTCGGCAGGCCCGAAGGACGATCGAGCCAGATCCGGTGTGGGCGGCTGCATTGGCGGAACTCGGTGGAGCGGACGGTATTACGCTGCACCTTCGGGAAGATCGCCGGCACATCCAGGACCGGGACCTGCGCGTGTTGCGGCAAACCGTCCAAGTGAAACTCAATTTAGAACTGGCTGCTGCGGACGAAGTCGTCGACATCGCTTGCGAGGTGAAGCCGGGCCAGGTCACGCTCGTCCCCGAGAAGCGGGAAGAGGTCACCACTGAAGGTGGACTTGATGTCGTGGGCCACCGGGACCGTGTGGCGAAGGCTATCAAACGACTTCAGGACGCGGGAATCGAGGTCAGCCTGTTCATTGATGCGGACGAAAAGCAGATTGACGCTTCATGCGATCTGGGGGTGTCGGCCATCGAATTGCATACGGGGCGATACGCAGACGCCGAGAGCGAAGACGACCGGACTCGCGAGTTTGCTGTTCTACAGCGGGCCGGCCAGTATGCTCGCAAGCAGGGGCTGCTATTGCACATGGGGCACGGCCTGACCTATCGCAACGTTCGCCCGATTGCCGAAATCGAAGGTGTGAGTGAGTTGAACATCGGCCATAGTATTGTCGCCCGGGCCGTCATGGTCGGCTTCTTACAGGCCGTCCGAGAAATGAAGGAACTGGTCCGGTAACTGCTGCCTGATCTCGACAGGGGCCGTCCTGGCGGACTTCCTGAGGTGAATTCACAGGCGAAAGAACCCACCAGAAGCCAGAAGAAAGAACCACAGTGCACAAATACGTGATTATGGGAGCCCAAGGGTGTGGTAAGGGAACTCAGGCGAAACGGCTGCAGCAGGATTGCGGGTTAGTCCACATCAGCATCGGAGACATTTTCCGGTGGCACATCGAATCGCGGACAAAGCTGGGCGAGAGTGTGAAGCGGCGGGTTGACTCCGGTCAATTAGTGGCTGACACCGTCGTCGAGGACCTGGTCCGCCGTCGGTTGATCCATCACGATTGGAACTACGGCTTTGTGCTCGACGGTTTCCCGCGGAACGAGCACCAGGCAGAATTCTTGCTCGAAAACTACGATGTCGACGCGGTGATCTACATCGATGTGCCCGACGACGTGACGATGGAGCGAATCCTGGCTCGTCGTCTGTGCGCCGGTTGCGGAAAAGACTACAACCTGAAATCGCGACCGCCCGCTGAGTCGGGAGTCTGTGACGTTTGCGGCGGAAAGTTGAAGTCCCGACCCGATGACACGCCCGATGCGGTGGCCCATCGCCTCAAGGAGTACCGCGAACGGACAGAGCCGATCGTGCAGCTGCTCGCACGGAAGGAACGAATCTGCAAATTCGACGGCAACCAGTCGGCAGAGGCTGTGCATGACCAGATTATGAAGGCACTCGGTCTACCATGACGACAGTGTGAATGCGGTGACAGTGTGAATGCGGTGACAGTGTGAATGCGGTGACAGTGTGAATGCGGTGACA
>CALJUK010000361.1 GCA_937975745.1 uncultured Planctomycetaceae bacterium
CAGTTCGACGGCGTGGACATGGTGGACATCCCGA
The DNA here is from genome assembly GCA_937975745.1 of uncultured Planctomycetaceae bacterium. GTDB lineage: Bacteria > Planctomycetota > Planctomycetia > Planctomycetales > Planctomycetaceae > CALJUK01. The sequence goes on from CALJUK010000361.1 coordinate 35, forward strand.
GCCTGGCCAATGATGGACAAACAGCCTTGACCGTCGAGGCCTGGGCCCGTCCGACGCCAGCGCCAAATCAGGGCGGCACGGTGCTCAATGCCGCCGGTGCGGGAGTGTTTCTGCAGCCGAGCAGCGACGAGCGGTAAACCTTCACAGCACGGACGCGGTACGGCGTTCGCCTGTTGACCAGCACATCACCAGCCCGCGCGTCCATCACTGAGCGATCCGGGTGAGCGTTGTGCGTCCATTGGCCGTCGCCACTGTCGAGCGGCCAGACAACAAGGAGCGTGCCAGGCTGAGACTGGGGGGACTTCAGCGGCTCGACATCGAAGTAGAGAGCGTTGATCTGCATGAGCGGGATTCTACCGCAGTGGAGTGGCCGAATCGACACCGTGCCTGATCGCCGGAGCAGGGAATTCTGTGGTCAGCAATTGCATGAAAAACGGCCGCTCAGTGCTCGGGAATCACCCCGGATTTCGAATCCGACCCCAAACGCCGTCCCAGCCTCTTCGCGTCGATTTCAGGCGGCTTCTTCCACATCGTCGTCCGTGGCTTCTGGCTCGGTACAGTCAATTCGTCGGGACCACCGGTGATGATCATACGCTGAGCCCAAAGAAAAACGCCGCCCGAAAAGGACGGCGTTTGATCTCTTGTCGATTGCTTCCTCACGCAGCCAGTTTCGTCTTCCGCCTCCGTCGTCGTCTGCAGCCGATCAGGCCGAGACTGCCGATGCCGAGGAGGGCGAGGGTGGAGGGTTCGGGGACTGGCTCTGCTGCCGCGGCCCCGAATTGCACATGATCTACTTCGATACCGCCAGAACTGTTTGAAATCCGAATGGCAACGATGCCGTCAGCATTCTGCACTCCGAAGAAACTGTCTTCATCAGTAGTCCCTTCAATGGAGTTGTCGGCAATTGCTACGGGTCCAATCGTTCCGAGCGGAGTTAGGCCTGGGCCGAAGGCCTCAAACGTAACTAAACCTAAACCGTCAGTCCAAACCAGACCGGCCGCGGTCACGGTGTGTGGGAACGTAAAAGTGATTCCGTCCGCCCCTTCATTCGAGAACCAGGATTTTCCGGGCGAATCGGCGGCAACTGAATCGGTAAAAGATCCCGGCTCAGCGACTACACCGGTCGATGCTGTTATCCCAAAATCCAACGTGCCGTCTTCAAAGTCTTCCAGTGCCGTAGGCGAACCGCTGGCGTAGAACCCGACGGGAATATCGTCAGCGGAAAGGTAGGGTGTGTCTGGGCCGAAGAAAATCGGGGCAGCGGAGGCAGTTGCTGCGGAGAACAGAACGATACAAAACGCTGACAGTGATTTCATAAACGATTCCCGTTGCCAGAGCCGTGAGACGGGAATGATTCTACACAAGCAAAAGCGTCGAAATCAACCAAAACCTCCCAAACTCCCGTGCCAATCGCGCAAAATCGTGTTTCAAACACGGAGATTACCTCCGGGTGCGAGTGACCAAATTGGCCACACCTGAACCGGGGCAGTTGTCGCGGTGCTGCGCGTCTGCAAATTGGAGACGTTTCACCGCCACCGATCGGACGCGGTACAGCGTGCGCCGAGCTATTGTCAATCGTTGTGTTCTGCGATGGTTCAGGCGGCGTCCTAATGGAGTCCGTCTTGGAAGGTTTTTCCTTCGAGGAGGTGGATGATCAGGGCGTGGTT
>CALJUK010000362.1 GCA_937975745.1 uncultured Planctomycetaceae bacterium
CGACCGACCCGGCGGTAATCAAGCTGACCTTGGACGGAGCTGTCGTTGGCAGCCCGCTGTATGCTCCGCCGGAAGTGGCACTCGGCGACGGGAGTCCGGACGTGCGGAGTGACATCTACTCGCTGGGGGCGACGGCTTACTTCCTGCTGTCCGGTCGGCCCGTCTTCGATGGGCAAAACGCACTGAAAGTCTTGTTTGCTCATGCGAACGAGACCCCCAAGCCGCTGGAGGATGTCCGCCCGGGAATTCCCGCGGACGTCGCTGCCATCGTAATGCGCTGCCTCGAAAAGAACCCCGCCGCCCGATTTCAGACGGCAGAGGAACTCGAACTGGCTCTGGCCGGTTTGGAATCAGCACCGACCGCCCAGTGGACGCAGGATGCCGCACGCCGGTGGTGGACGGAAACAGCTGAAGGAGCACTGTCGGCGAGCGACACGGCGTGGGATTCCCATGCGGCCGAATCGGACTCGGCGTTGGATGTGACAAACGTCCTGCCGGAACGTGTCTCGCAAGGTGCCAGCTAGAGCGCGCTGCGCACTCGCTGCCGGGACGTGCACGCGATACAAGGGCACAGGCAACCCGAACGTCGTGACTTTTACAGCAGTTCACGGATCGGGTGGTATTGGTTGTGATCGACCAGATACCGGGGACGGGCGTGATAGTCGGGCACGGTGGCCGTTCCGGTGTCGATGCCCAAAACGTGATACAGCGTGGCGAAAATGTCCTGGAAATGAATTGGGCGGTCCTTGGCGGATTCCCCCAGACGATCGGTCGAACCGATGATCTGCCCGGTCCTCATTCCACCGCCAGCCAGCACAGCCTGAGAGACTCGCGGCCAATGGTCGCGACCACCGTTGGGATTAATCCGCGGCGTGCGGCCGAACTCGCCCCAGATAATCACCCCCACATCGTCGGCCATCCCCCGCTCCTCGAGGTCATCGAGCAGCGCGGCAACTCCCTTGTCGAGCATCGGCAAGTGACCGCGGGCGTTCTCGAACGTCGTGCCATGCGGCCTGCCGTGCCAATCCCAGCGACCATAGGCTAGCGTCACCACGCGGACACCAGCTTCCACCAGGCGCCTGGCCGTCAGGAAGTAGTCGTTCAGCAAAGGCCCCGCATCTCCGTAGCCCGCGGGCTCGGTCGAACCGCGTCCGTAACGGTCCCTCAGCTTGGGATCTTCGCGTTCCAGATCGAGCGCTTCGGCCAATTTGCTGGACGTCAGAATCTCGAAGGCCTGTTGCGTAAACGCATCCATTCCATCCATCACGCCGGTCGCATCTGCCGATCGTTTCAGTTGGTCGAGTTGTTGAAGCAGTTCACGCCGCGTATCGAGCTTCTGGCGGGAACCGTTGAGGACCAGGTTGTTCATCCCGTCAGCGTTCGGCTTGAACGGCTCATGCCGCAGTCCAAGGAACCCCGATTGTCCTGGATCGCCCCACGGAACATTCCTCATTCGAGGAGACAGTCCCACGAAAGGGGGGACAGAGGCTGACCGAGGCCCCTGGAGATAAGAGACGGTTGATCCCAAAGACGGCCAGCCGCCGGGTGGCTGGTTGGTTTCGAGTTGGCCCGTCATGCATTGGAATGCCGAATGCCGGGGACCGGCCCCCACGACAGAACGGATTACGGCGCACCGCTTCATTCGTTGTGCCAGCAACGGGAGATGTTCGCAGACATCAATCCCGGGGACATCGCTGGGAATGGATTGAAACTCTCCTCGAATCTCGACGGGTGCGTCTGGCTTGAGATCGAACATGTCCAGATGCGGTGGTCCGCCAGACAGGAAGATCATGATGAGCGACCGCTTCGAGCCAGCTCCGCCAGCCGCCTCGGCCCGGAGCAGATCAGCGAGAGTCAATCCGCCGAATGTCAGCGCACCGGCCGTCAGAAACGAGCGCCGACTCACGCCATCGCAGTGCCGATACGAGTCGCCAAACAGTGACAGCATGCGGGGCTCCCGAATCCTGGATCACGGTACCGGATGCGACAACTGCGGGGGTCGACCATCATCCGGACGAACGTGAGACGCGCGTCCTCAAACCGACAAGGTACCCGATGCCCGAAGACGAATCAACGCGTGTTGATCCAACGTGTTCCGATTCTCTTCCATCGGCCCAATCGGGTGAGACGCTGGAACGAACATTTCGGCTTCAGGCGGGACGAGGTCCCTTCTGCCAGTGCATTCTGTCTGAAGTCACGAAACCGTGGCGGATCGCGCAGTTCAGGCAATATTTTTCGTGTCCGCGCATCAGGTAGACTTCACCGCCGATCAGCAGATGAAAGTGATTCTCGCCCGGCGCACGGGCATAACAGTATTCCCGTTGCGAGTCCCGCTTGACCCGGGCTTCCCACGTCTCGGGTTCGCCCACGTACATTCTGCGGTCTTCGACGATTGGCGAAGGTGGCGGGGAGAACGCATCTGGTTGATTTTCGTCCATCATGGTCGGACCTTATGGACAGGCATTTTTCGCGGAAAAATCGGCTTACTTTACGTTAAGGAGATTTCTGGACGGCGTCCAGTTTTTGCGATGCCGAATCGGATCGCCGGGACTTCAGTCTGTTCCGATTGTCTTTGTGAAATCGGTCCGACTGGTCGTCGCTGATTTCCGGATGGATGAAGGCTCGTATGTTGCCTCGAAGGTTTCGCCGGTTGGTTGCCGATAACGAACGGGCCTACGTCATGGACGGTCAACAACCGATGGACAACTTTCAGACGAGCCTTAACGGCGGTTTCAAGAACAATCTCAACGCGGCTGCCCGCGCGGCGATCACGACGATCGTCAGTGCTCTCACAACCTTGTGAGGAATCGAGGGCGGATCCAGTTTGGTGTCATCGGCACGGGCTGGTTAGTCCGCTTTCGGCAGATGCAATCTGTCACCCTCCGGGGGGAGACGGTCGACGGTATACCGCGACCATGTCCGCCGGAAACCAGCTGGCAAGTGCATCAACGTCAAGTGCTGCGACGAGAACGGAAACCGGTTCTAAGATGGGACACCGCATGAGTGGCAGCCCCACCGAGGTACGAACATTGGCGGACCTGCGCGCCTATGTTCACCAGCAGCTCTGTGCAAAAGAAAACCTGCTCCAGGATCAGTTTGCTCTTTCCGAAGCACAGCTGGTCCGCAGAAGCAGGCCGTGCGGACTGCAGTTTCTGCTGCAGGGGCCCCGCAGCGTCCGACTGGGTGCCATCTGGGCCTCTGACACCAACATGCTTTACTTCTACGATGCGTGTGGTGAGCGGTTTGCCAAGTTGAAACTCACCAGTCGCATTCACCACGATGAGATGCCGGCCGAACCCGAAGCCGCCGCGTGACGGCCATTCTTGGGGCCGGTACGCTAGTGCCTTGTCAGGCCTTAAACTTCGGGTTCAATCGCTTGGCCCGCGGCTCGTTGGCCGCTCCATTCTCGTTTCTCGACCCGAATCTTAAGGTTTGACACAACACGAGTCCGCATTGCGGGGGGAAGCGAGCGTTGGGAACGGCGGGGATCAACCCCGCCGCTCAGAATCAGGCAGATGACGCCGCCAGAAGCCGCGATTTGCCGGAGCAGCGCGCTCTAATGGCACGTCCAGCCGCCGTCGACAGTCACCAGACTGCCCGTCATGTAGCTGGAAGCGTTACTGGCGAGGAAGATTGCTGCCCCCTGGATTTCTTCCAGACGTCCCCAGCGATCAAGTGCGACGGCTCCGAGAATGAACTTCTTGGCTTCTTCCGTATCGGCGATTGGTTCGTTCATCGGTGTCAGAAACGGTCCCGGGCAAATTGCATTGCACGTAATGCCCGCAGGTGCCAATTCGAGTGCCAGTGCCCGCGTCATCTGCACCACGGCCCCTTTGCTGGTGGCGTACGGTGTCCGATTGGCGAGGCCCACCACACCCAGCGTGCTGGCCATGTTGATGATCCGTCCGTAGCCGGCTTGCTTCATCAGTGGACTGACGGCTTGCGCACACAGCCAGACACCGTCCACATTGATCCGCTGGATGTCGCGGACTTGGTCGAGGGTCAGTTCGTCAATCGGACCGCGAATGTTAATCCCCGCGTTGTTGATCAGAATGTCGACCTTACCGAACTCGGACTTCGCCCGGTCGACCATCTTCTGTACCTGTTCGGGGGACGTCACGTCGGCTTCGATGCCGATGGTCGTGTGGCCGAAGTCCGCGGCAATCGTTGCTGCCGCTTGCTCGGCTTCGTCTGCATGACGGCTGGTGAGCAAGACTTGCGCACCGGCCGAAGCCAGACCGGCTGCCATCGCGTATCCCAACCCTTTGGAGCCTCCGGTAATGATCGCGGTGCGGCCTTCGAGGCTGAACTGTTTAATTCCGGGCAGCATGTTGTCCTCTTTCCGGCTTGCGTGGAATGAAATTCACAGACCGGCCGTCACGTTGCAACCGAAGTCAACACCACGTGGCCGGCCATGTCGGGATTGATCTCCGGGAAGTCGCTGCGGTAGTGGACACCGCGGCTTTCTTCGCGGCGGATGGCAGCCGCGATCAATAACCGCGAGACAAGCAACAGATTTTGAAGTTCCCAGCCTTCCGGTCGGTTGAATTCTCGCGTGGAAACGTAGCGGTTCCAGAAGTCGACTTGCTCGGCGGCCTGTGTCAGACCGGCGTTATCGCGGCGGATGCCGGCCGATCGCCACATGAGACTTCCCAGTGAGTTACGAACGTCTCCCAGGTTCAATTGTTCGCCTTTGGGCTGCGGCGAATCAGTCCAGTCGACCGAAACCGAGAGCGCGGTGAATGTGTCCGGTTCCGACAACGCCGCGTGGCTCGCTCCCTCTCCAGCCCTCAGCCCGAAGACGAGACCTTCCAGCAGACTGTTCGAGCCAAGCCGATTGGCACCGTGCAGCCCGGACGAAGTGACTTCGCCTGCGGCCCAGAGTCCGGGCAGACTCGACATGGCATTCTCATCGATGGCCACGCCGCCGATCATGTAGTGCGCACCAGGTCGAACGGGAAT
>CALJUK010000363.1 GCA_937975745.1 uncultured Planctomycetaceae bacterium
AGAACGCCGGGCGCGAGAGTGCCCGGCGTTTTGCGTATATCCCGAACGGGGCAAGAGATTTGGCGCACCGGCTCCAGACGTCGAAGACTCTCTGGTTCGAAACCAAAAACCGAGGTCCATTCCCAACACCCACAGTTCGGAACGGACCCCGTTCACAACTCGCGGAAACTCTCTGACTCTCTCGTTGGCCGGGCGGATCTGGTTAACAGAAACCACTGGAATTCAGCCATCGCGGAATTCCCGTACGTGCCGCTAATCATCCCTGGCGATCAATGTGAATCTCCCTTCACTCGACCTGCGAAACAGTTTCGTTTTTGCAGCACATCGATGATTGTTCCCTTCCGTATGTTTGTAGAGTTGATTTCGCACAACGGCGAGTGGATCGGCGGTGTGGAACTCGTAGAGTTGACCGCTTCGAATCCGACCGTAAATCTCCTCAAGTGTGAGAGGGGAATCAGCGTCTGCCAGCACGTTTGCAATCGTTGATGCGATTGTCTTCCGAGTCACTGTGCCCTCACATTCAGCTCTGGTTTCAATATTCAGACATTTACCGAAGTGGCACGAGTTGGCGAAGTTGCGTGACCGCGTGCGCCACGGCGTCGATTACGGATTCGATCTCGTCTTGAGTGTTGAAGCGGCCGAGCCCGAAGCGAATGCTGGAATCAATCAGGTCCTCGTGTATTCCCATCGCCAACAAGACGTGACTCGGTTCCGGTTCAGCAGTCGTGCAAGCGGATCCTGAACTGACCGCCACGACGTCCTTCAACTTGGTCATCAACGCCTCACTGTTGACACCACGAAAGGACAAGTGAAGGTTTCCTGGTAAGCGTTCCCTCGGATGTCCATTGGATATCACATCTGGAATCAACTTGAGAATGCCCTCTTGCAATCGATTACGCAATGACCAGGACTGCATCCCCTCCTCTTTCATTGCTTGCTGGCAGAGTCGGCAAGCTTCTCCTAAGCCGACGATCTGCTGAACGGCCAGTGTTCCACTTCGGATTCCGCGCTCATGACCACCGCCGTATACGACAGGTTCGATCTTGATCCGCTGCCTGCCACGCCTCACGAAGAGCGCTCCAACGCCCTTTGGACCATACATCTTGTGCGCGGACAGACTCAGCAGATCGACCGGGAGTGAACCAAGATCAATAGGAATCTTTCCGACCGCTTGTGTGGCATCCACATGGCACAGCACTTCTGCCTCTCGACAGATCGCACCGATTTCCATGATGGGGTTGACCGAACCAACCTCGTTGTTCGCGAACATCACAGAAATCAGAACCGTGTTGGGCCGAAGACTGGCAGCAATTGACTGCGGGGCGACCATTCCGTACTGGTCGACGGGCAATACGGTCACTTCGAATCCTTCTCGTTCCAGCCGTTTTGCTGGATCGATGACTGCCTTGTGTTCGGCAGCATTGATGATCAGGTGGCTGCCAGCCGCTGCTGCGCGCATGACGCCCAGTAATGCAAGGTTGTTCGATTCCGTCGCACCACTGGTGAAGATGATGCTCTTGGCATCGCAGCCGATGAGCTGTCCGACCTGTTCGCGTGCGGTCTCGACGGCCGACTCTGCTCTCGCACCGTATGAGTGAGTGATGCTCGCAGCGTTTCCGTATTCGTCAGTGAAGTACGGCAGCATTGCCTCAACAACGCGTGGATCGACGCGCGTCGTCGAATTGTTGTCCATGTAGATCGGCCTCGCGACCATCCGTATTCTCCGCATCAGTTGCTCGATCGCACTACTCGCGATTCCGTTATCGGAAGCGAGTACCTCCCACCGGAAATTGACCATGCACTTGCACCATGTTGGGAGCACGATTTCAATGTGTCGGCAGATTTCAGAACGCGACGTATCGTACGGGCGCACTGTACACCGCACGACGATCGTCGGTGAAGTCAACCAGGAAGATCGAGCCAAGGATGGTCCAATGCAGAAGGAGTGGTACGATGGGGAACGCGGGTGCTCGTAAAAACCAACCCTACAAGGATGGTGAGTTGGAGACCATCCTGAACCTTGCTCCTACATAATCCAACATCAAGTGGCTCAGCAAATTGCTCGAACGGTCAGAGGAAGCAATCGAAATCGTGTACAAGATCGCGTTTGATCACGGCCCCTTCGGCAAAAACGCTGACATTCAAGAGCGGAAGATCCTCGAAGCCAAGGAGAGAGTTGGAATCAAGATCGGGCGTAAGAATCCGCGAAAGGCATGACATTCCATTGAACGGGGGACAAACGCTCTACTCTTTCTTTCGGTAGAGTCGATGGCCTCGAACTTCAAATCCCGCGAAGCCCAGCCGCTCGTCCCAGCCAACTCTCGTTCCTATCGTTTGTGAGTCGTCAAGAAGTCCGTGACGTTCCTCTTGCCGCGTCAATCGAGAGAATCTCTCGTACAGCGGGTGTGCTGGTTCCAAGAACGTCTCCTTCCTGTGCAGGATCGGCGGATTCTCGCTTTGCGAGTAGTCGTAGCAATTCACATCCAGAGTCCGCAACGAAAGCTTGAACGATCTCAGCAGTACCGGATGTGGGTCTGTTTCAAAGTCCGGGTACACGAGGTAGGAGACTTTCCCCGAGAAGCGATGCAGCTTGATGACATTTGCTCCGTCCACCTCACCGAGGAAGGCGCGACCGCAGCCTTCGTACACTCGCAGAAGTGGGTCGAGCGATGTCAGTGCGCCGTAGTGGACGTAGAGTGCATTCGGCAGTAGTTTCCCAACTCTCGACTCACGGCAAGCTTGGTCAATGGCATCAGCGTCGCCTGCCCGAAACAGCAAATCGTCAGCGTTGCTGCAGGCTTTCTTGTACGAACCAAAGAATGCTCGAATGTCGCGCTGCAGCGTAAGTGGAAGCTTCCGAATTGGTGGACGCTTTCGGAACTTCGCCAAGGCGAGATAGACGAGCAAATCTTCCTGTCGTTCTTTGGCCGCGATATCGAAGGATTCATTGCCAGCTACCCTCCGAATAAGCGCAAGTGCCCGCCGCAGAGAGCCGAATTCCGCGATCACCTGCTCAGACAGCGGGAACTCCTCCGGCTCGGGTAGTCGCCCGAGGAACTCGATCTGCTCCATCAGCGGTTCGAGCAACTCCCGCTGTTGCTCGAATCGCACCTCCGACACGCGCCTTCGCGGCCCCGCCGGTTGACGGCGATAACGGTTCGCGAGGAATTCTGCCCAGACAGTTTCGTCTTTGAATGCGTAGAAGATACCCGGTGCCGCCGGAACAGCTTCAGTCCCCAGGACCGACTCAATGTATTCGCGGAGCTCCGCCTGGGTGTAGAATTTCTGAAACGTGCCTCGTCGCGTGAGGACACCGTCTCCAAACTCCACTTGCCCATTGCCGCGCCCCGGCACGACAATCTGGGCAGCTACAACCAGGACGTTACGGCAGAGGTCCCACGCTCGCTGCAAAGTGTGCAAGCGTTCGGAAGTGTCCTCAATGACGTTGATGACGTAGCCCAGATTCACGACGTCCGCCGACCGAAGGTGCTCGCTCGGACGAAATGCCGGGTCCCAGCCCGTGCATTCGATGCCGTCGGCCGCGAGGATATCGAGATCCTCGCCGTGGCCGCATCCGTAGTCCAGCAGGGTCACAGCTGGGTGCACGAGACCGTCGCGAAGCGCACACTTCATGGGAGCCGAGACATCGCCTCGACGAATCGCAGTCTTGTGGCGCTGTACCGGACCTCGCCGCTCGGACATTGCCGCAGCATACCGCTTGAATCCATTTACCACCACGTTTTCATTCGGAGGGAACGATGGCCAACGGTGACCAGTCAGCTTGCAGTCTGAGTCGACCGTCACCGCTTCGGTTCGTCATCCAGCGTCACCTGGCGCGGTCTCTCCATTTTGATTTCCGGCTAGAAAGAAACGGCGTCTACAAGAGCTGGGCCATTCCCAAGGGGATGCCCGAGGAGGGAGTCAAACACTTGGCCATCCAGGTGGATGATCATCCACTTAAGTTTGGGGACTTCGCGGGGAGGATTCCGTACGACCAGCATGGTGCCGGAGTGATCGAGATCTAAGACCGCGGTGTGTACGAGGGTATTGAGTGGTCAGACACGTCCATCACAGTGGCCTTGCACGGTAGCAAGGTCGATGGCAGATTCAGTTTGGTCCTTTTTCCCAGTGCAGGTGACCGCCACTGGCTGATCTTCAGGAGGAAGTAATTCGACAACACGCGAAAAACGAGCGATCGAAATCCGGCGTCCTTGCGGGTCGGTATTTTTCGTAAGTAGACTAGGTTGTTCCCTTCCGGCCATGTCGCGAATCTCCCGACAACTATCGGGCCACCAAAATGAACTCCGAATTGACAGAGCTGCGGCTGCAGCCGGAGTACCGGTCCGACGCTAATGACTTGGTTCATGACTTCTACGTTCCTTGCCTGCAGCGTAGCCGCCTCTATCGCCGCGCCGTCGGTTTTTTCACCAGTCGCGGTCTCTCAGTGGCGGCACAGGGAAACAATGCCCTGATCCGCAGTGGTGGGCAGATGTCCCTTGTGGCGAGCCCGCTCTTTGACGACGCCGATCTGGACGCCATTCGCCGAGGATACTCCGCCCGCGACGATGTGATGGCGAAAGCCCTGCTCCGCCAGATCGAAGATCCTGAGGACAACACAATTCGCGATCGGCTGGGTTACCTCTCGTGGCTTATCGCCGAGGAGCGCCTGGATGTGCGCATTGCAATCCCGCTTGATGAAGATGGCATTCCGAGGCGCGGAATCTATCACGAGAAGCTTGGCATCTTTTCAGATGCCGCAGAAAACACCGTCGCATTCACTGGCTCCCCCAACGAGACTGCCGGCGGACTCGTCGACAACTTCGAGACAGTTGATGTCTTTTGGTCCTGGGATGATCAGCAGGGGCGAGTCGCTCGCAAAATCCAGAATTTCGACAGGCTCTGGAAGAATGAGACACAGCAACTTCGGGTCATCGCGTTTCCGGATGCTGTCCGAGAGAAGCTCCTTCGATATCGGCCCGCCCGTCCTGATCTGATCTACGAGCCAGAAACACCGGTGCCAACGCTCGACCGGTGGCGTCACCAGGACGAAGCGGTCGACGCTTTTGTCGATCGCGAGCGCGGCATCATCGAGATGGCGACGGGCACTGGGAAAACTCGCACGGCCCTGCGGATTGCCAGTCGGCTGATCGATTCCCGACAGGTCGATACCGTCATTGTCGCAGCCGACGGCAATGACCTTCTCGACCAGTGGTATGAGCAGCTCACGCCTCTCTGCGCGCAACTCGATCCACAGTTCGCTGTGGTCCGCCATTATGGTCCGCACAAGGACCGCGAACATTTCGTGCTCGACCCGAATCAAACGGTTCTCCTGGCGTCACGACAGTTTATTCCGCCGGCGCTGCGTGCGCTTGACGCTGACTACGGACGCAGAACTCTCTTGGTCCACGACGAAGTCCACCGCCTCGGCAGCCCTAGCAACCGCTTGGAGCTTGCCGGACTCTCGGACTCTATTCGTTTTCGCCTCGGTCTCAGCGCAACTCCGGAGCGCGAATACGACGCCGATGGAACGGCGTTCATCGAGCAGCATATCGGACCCGTCATCTATCGTTTCGAACTCGAGGACGCCATTGCCCGCGGCATCCTCTCACCATTCGAGTACCATCCAATCGAATGGTCGCCCAGCAGCGATGATCGCCAGCGCATCCAGCAGGTATACAAGCGCGTCGCGGCCAGACAGGCCGCAGGCGATCCGATGAGCCAGGCGGAAATCTGGATCGAGCTCGCCAGGATTTACAAGACCTCGCAAGTGAAGATTCCGTTGTTCCGCCAGTTCGTGGCTGACAACTCTGACTTACTGAGGCGATCTATCATATTCGTCGAGACAAAGGATTATGGCGACGAGGTTCTGCGCATCGTGCACCAGCACCGTCATGACTTCCATACGTACTTCGCCGAAGATCAGTCACAAACCCTTCGCCGCTTCGCCCGCGGGGAACTGGAGTGCCTCATCACGTGCCACCGGCTCTCTGAAGGCATCGATATCCAGTCACTTCAAACGGTCATTCTCCTGTCGTCGGACCGGGCGCGCCTTGAAACAATCCAACGTATCGGCCGCTGCCTCCGCACCGATCCGGCGAACCCGACCAAAGTCAGTCATGTGGTCGATTTCGTACGGCTGCATGACGGCGACGACGACGATGCAGAACCGACGCCTGATGAAGCGCGCCGCGACTGGCTCCTCGCTCTCTCTCAGATTCGACCGGAGGTGATGTAACATGCATGTCGATTCCGCTATCAAAGATGCCATCCAACAGGCTGTTGCGCACCATGAGCAGCCGGAGGCGATCAGTGAGAAACTGGTCAAGTGGCTCGATGAAGTTGTCTCCGGCAACGAGAGCATGGACAGCGAGGAGTCTGTGTACAAGCGATTGGACAACCTGGTCGCGGCCATCGAAGGCGATGCCGAGGAGGAGGAGGAATGACGCTCTCCATTCGAATGGCCGGCTGGAAGGCGCAAGGCCTACGCTGCCCAGACCACGAGATATCCTTCGAAAAATCCCCTGGGAAGGTCCACCCCATCTCTCTGCTGCAGATGCCCAATGGGACCGGCAAGACCACGACGCTGAAGCTGCTCCGAGCGGCCCTCAGTGGCACCGGACCAAACGGGCCTTGGACGCCCGAGACGATCCTCGACATGCGCAAGTCCAGCGACACGGCGACCGGTCTCTTCCAAGTGGCCCTTTTGCACGACACCCATCGTGTGACGTTCACGCTAAAGTTCGATTTTCGTAACACAAAACTTGTCTGGAGTTGGTCTGGACAACGTGGTTGATTTTTGTATG
>CALJUK010000364.1 GCA_937975745.1 uncultured Planctomycetaceae bacterium
CTGGGGCGAGTGGGACACGAATCCCAGATCCCAGTACTCCGGATGGTGTAGATCTCGGTGGTCGCCGTATCATTAAAAAAAAAAAAAGGACAGGGTCAGTCCGGCCCGCTCGAAACACCGCGGTTCTCGTGCCACGGCGTGTTTCGTGCGGTTCACGTCGCCACCGCCATGACATCAACCGGCGAACGAAGGACCGGTGATCGTCCCATGCGGCATGCTACGCGGAAGAATCTGCGGTGGCAATCCTCCCCCCGATGCCGAGGCGCAACCGATCCTTCACCGCGTCTGACCGTCCCCGCTGGGGAACGACATCACTCCGTTGATCGAGGCAGAGAAACCCACTGCACGAAACGGTACCCACATTGACCGCGGGATATCCGATCAGTCGGTCAAGCGAGCCGGCCGACCTTCAGGGAACAACCGCAGGTGTGGCCGTCGACAGCGTTACCGGAGGTGTCGGCTCGCTCCCGGGAAGTTCCTGAGCCAACTTCTGGTTCGCTTCCACGAGCTGCAGCAATTGGTCGTGCTTTGTTTTGAGCTCGCGCCGTAGCCGATCGACTTCGGCCTGGGCCGCATCCCGCTCTGAGATCGCCTGATCGACACCGATGCGGTAGCCTTCGACCAATTCCACCGGAAGTTTGTCGGCATTCGCCCGTGTCTCGTCACTTCCCAAGAGTTCGTCAAGACGGGTCTGCAGTTGCTCCGCGGCCTTGGTCGCCAGTTCGTTCTGGATTTCCAGATGCCGCTGCTTTGCAGCCAGAAGTTGATCGGACACCGCGAACTTCACATCGAGGTCACTGAACAGAGCAATGTAATCGGCCGGGATGACTGTCCTCCACCGCCAGTTCCCCGGTCGCCAACTGGCTGTTGTCCCCGGCCGAATGCGGAACGTCGGCTTCAATGCCGACTGATTCTCGCGGGCTGTGGCCACCTGGAACGCCCCGACGTACGAGTAACTTCCGTCGGCCTGCGGCTGAAAGCCGTAGATCACGACCGGATCGGCGTTCGATTCGTCGGCTGTCCGTCCAAGCCCCTGGTTGAGGCCAATCGAGACAGAAACCGTCCCCTGACCCTGATCGACAATGCCCGTTTCGACATTGTCCCAGAACTGTCCCCAATCGAGTTGCCGGCGGGTAATATCCCCCAGCAACAGATCGACCTTCTTCCGGAGGTCCTGATACTGGGCGTCGTTTTTTTCAATCTCCTCCTGGCGTTCGGCAACCTGTTTGAGGTAGCCACTACGAACGTCGAACGCCTTGGCCGTCAACACGACGGCGGCAATCGCACCGATCACGGCGAGCCAGAGAAAGACCTTTCCCATTATATGCATGACAGTGAACCTTACCGCTCATTGGGCGAAACTAAGCCAGCCGACGTTCGCCGACCGAAGCGCGGACTGCTGTGCAACAAATGACCCAAAGCTGCCGAGGAACTGGCATTTGGCAGTTACATCGACCCAACCGGGCCTTGATCGGCAGCAGAGCCGTCTGGTGTCCGTTCGCGCGGGATGCAACGCCTTTTCCATACGATCAGGGCTCTAACCGATCAGGCCCCCCGAGCGTCAGCACTTTTCCGGAGCAACACGAGAAGTGGTGCCAAAACCTTTGTGTGCTTCGACTTCATTCAGGATATGCGGGCCGCATACTCGCCACCAACCGGTTTTGCCACTGGTCTAGTGCAATGATAGAGTTCGCGCGAAACTGCGGTCAAGATCCTTAGACCATCAAGATGCTCTGACCGGATGCGAATTCCCAACCCGCACAGTCGGGACCATCGGAATAATCGGACCAGATGTGGCAAGGAATGGACCGCTTTGGGACATCTCCTGACGTCGAGTTCTGGCCGGGCAGGCGTCTGGCATCGAAAAACAAATCGGGGGCAACTACAATCGCGTCGGTTTTTGTCCGCGGCCGCCAGATGAATGGATGCCAACACAACGGCATCCATTCTGAACCGCGTCGCGGCGATCCGTGTCTGCTGGACGACTGCCAAGGAGACGTCACCATGTCGACTGCCGCGCCCCCATCCCGTAAACCCCGGAAGAAGCGGCCACACGTCCGCCGCGAGGATGTTCCATCCGACGTGGCCTTGTGCAGTTACTGCACCGCGAAATGCTGCCGGTATTTCGCCCTGCCGATCGAAGCACCCGATGACTGGGACGATTTCGACCACATGCGGTGGTACGTGATGCACGGACGAACGGCCATCTTTGTCGACGACGAAGTGTGGTACCTGATGGTCTACGGGGATTGTGAAAATCTGCTGCCAGACTTCCGCTGCGGAATCTACGAGACACGGCCCAAACTCTGCGGTGAGTACAGCAGTAGCAACTGCGAATACGACAACGATGGTTCGTACGACCGATTCTTCGAAACGGCCGAACAGCTTTGGGAATACGCCGAGGCGACACTTCCGCCGCGAAAGTGGGACCGGCCCGAGACGCATTCCATTCCAATGCTGCCGGTGCTCGGCCGGACTCCGCAGTAAATAGACTCTCCCCTGGAGACGACGTCGTTTACAGGGCTGATTGATCTGTCGGCGCCCGATCGGATGTTTCACGACCGGCTGTTTGTGATCCGCAGAAAGAAGTGACGCGGCGTTTCCCCCTTCGGAGGGGCTCTGCTCATCGATCGTCTCCACTGGCATGCAAAATCCACCCGTCCTCAACGCCCCCAGTGACAGGCAAGTCTCCTGGGCGTGACCGAAGGTTTCCAACAGTGAACAGTCCACTCATTTCCCCGCGCGTCCTCAAAGGATTTCGAGACACGCTTCCCAACATGATGCTTGCTCGAGAAGCGATTCTGGAGACAGCGCGCCGCGTCTATCGGACGTATGGCTACACACCGATCGACACACCGGCGTTGGAATACAGCGAGATCCTGCTGGGGAAGGGGGGAGAAGAGACCGACAAGCAGATGTTCCGTTTCGCCGATCAGGGAGAACGGGACGTCGCGATGCGGTTCGATCTGACCATTCCCTTCGCCCGCTTCGCCGCGCAGCACCTGCAGGAGATTGGCAGCCCGTTCCGCCGCTATCATATGGCCACTGTCTGGCGGGCGGAGAAACCACAAAAGGGCCGGTTCCGCGAATTCATGCAGTGCGACTTCGACACAATCGGCACGGACTCCAACGCAGCCGACATCGAAACACTGCTGGTCATCAATGACCTGCTCGAAGCGATCGGTTTTGAACGGTTCACGATCCGGATTAACAATCGCCTCCTCCTGAGCGGATTGCTGGATCAGTTCGGATTGGAAGACCAAGCGACCGGCCTGCTGCGGGCACTCGACAAGCTGGCCAAGATCGGCCCCGAGAAGGTCCTCGCCGAGATGACCGAGCGGACAACGGCCCGCCCGGAACAGGCGGAACGAATTCTGGCACTCTGCCGCGCTCAGGGAACGCCCGAAGAACTACTGGCGGAAGTGGAGCCCCAACTGACCGGCAGTCCGCGGGGAGAAGAGGGACTGGCCCGGGTGCGAGAACTGTTCGCCGTGGTCCAGTCGGCCGGGCTGCCCGCTGGACGTGTGACGCTCGACCTTTCGATTGCCCGTGGCTTGGATTACTACACAGGAACCATCTACGAGACTTTCCTGGACGATCTGCCAGGAATCGGCAGTGTTTGCTCCGGGGGGCGGTATGATGACTTGGCCGGACTGTTCACAAAGCAAAGACTTCCCGGTGTGGGCGCCAGCCTCGGCCTGGACCGGTTGCTGGCCGCGATGGAAGAACTCGGGCAGATCGAATCCGCTTCAACACCGGCCCCGGTCCTGATGACCGTCTTCGACGCAAGCCGGATCAACGACTACCTGCTGACCGCCCGGCGGCTGAGGAACGCGGGGCTTTGTGTCGAGCTGTTCGCGGACGAGAAGGCCATTGGAAAGCAGTTCAAGTACGCCGATCGCCGTGGCTTTCAACTGGTCGTCATTGCCGGCCCCGACGAGTTTGCCGCTGGAAGCTGGCAGGTCAAAGATCTCGTCACGGGAGACCAATCGACCGTCGCCGACGCCGACCTGGTCACATTCGTACAGCAGGCTATCCGCCCGTCCTGATTCCCCAGGTCGAGTCCGTAGGCCCCCCCAGACCGGGGAGGGAAGCGTGTGCGGACTACGGACTTCGTTCTGACAGCAGAAACGAGAACGTTCCCGTTCGCGGGGGATGACTGCGGTCAGATCTTGCCTGCTCCGACGGAACTCTGTACAAATGAGTCGTCCTCGCGGCTGGCCTCCATGAGAACGTGGGGTCAGCAACACTTGCCGGTCTGACCAGAGCAGTGATGCGGAGTTGCATGTGGCCCAGCGGCACAATCACTACGAGGCGGCCTGTGAAGCCTATCTGCGGCGGCTTCGCGCACCATATGTGGCTGTCGACGAGACGCGCCGCACCCTGCTGGATGACGGCTCGCTCAAATCGATGGACTTCATCATTTATGGCCGAGACGGAATCAACCTCCTCACGGACGTCAAGGGACGCCGCTTTCCCTCAGGGGCCGATGGGCAGGGTTCGACGTGGGAGAACTGGATTCCAGCCGAAGACATCGAGAGTCTCTCGGCCTTGCAGCAGGTTTTCGGCGGTGACTCGCGCGGCCTGCTGGTTTTTGCCTACGAGGTCGTTTCTCCCCAGGGATTCCGCATCCTTGGCGATCTGTTTGCGTTTCGTGGCCGCACCTATTCGTTCTATGCCGTCTGGCTGGACGATTACCAACGCTCCATGCGACAGCGGTCATCCAGTTGGGATACGGTCTCGCTGCCGCGAAGCGAATTCCGCCGGTCCCGAACGCTGCTGCGAGATTTGTTGGGGACTGTTCCAGTCGTCGCAGCCCAACCGGTTTGAGTCCTCCGGTCGAACGGCTACACTATCTTCCATGCGAGGCATCCTCCGTGTGAGACTCCTCGCTCTGATATCGTTCCGGTCGCGGGATGGGGATTCGGCCTTTCGCGGTCCCCGGTCGCACGGACCGCTGATGAATCCTTTCCGTCGCCCGGTCGGTCGAGCCTGAAACGCTGGCAGACCGAGCTGACCCATCAATGAACGGTCCTTTTAATCCACGTCATTCTCCGACGATCTCTCCCGCCTCGACGACATTCGCGCCGAAGGTATGCCGTTGGCCTTGTTGCAGCCTGCTTCCAATGGGCCTGGCTCCGCTGCTGGCTCAGCAGATCGTGGCCCCCAGCCGGGGCTACTACCTGGAAATTCCCCTGGTGATCGGTCTGGCGGGTCTGGTTGTCTTCGCCATCTGTCGCAGCAGCCGTCGGCAATAACGCGCGTTCCCAGTCGGTGGCCAGGCCAGCAGGAACGCCATATCCGCCGGCAGGCCGATCTACGGGCGTGGCAAGTTGTGAACCGGGCCACGGGGACTCGCCAGCGCAGACCGCTCGGACTTGCGGTTTGGAGTCCGTTCCGCTTCCGACACACACTCCTCGACGTTCTCTCTAGGCCCTCGAAAGTCTAAGCCCTCGCCGGGCCACTTTGCTCGAAAACACCGTGACCAACTCGATGTCCTCCACTTCCAGACTGTCCCATTTCTCTCCCCGGCCGCGAATCGCCGTGACGGGGATCGGAATCGTGACGCCATTTGGAATGGGGCGGGAGATCAGTTGGCGTGGCATCTGTTCGGGCCAGTCGGCTCTCGACTGGTTGCCCGCGTCGCCCCAACCGGACAGCGAGTTTACTGATCGGAAACCAAGTCGTGCCGAACTGGCCGGGGGTGCCGTACGAGGCAGGAAAGGTGAGGCTTCTTCCGGTGGCGACGAACATTCGGCAGGGAAACTCGACCCGGTCGTCAAGTTGGCCGAGTTGGCAGCCGAGGAAGCCTGGCAGGATGCCGAGTTGGCGACCTCCCAAGCGGAGGCCACGCGGATCGGTTGTGTGATTGGAACCAGCAAAGGAGGACTCCGTAGCTTTGCGACGGCATTCGCCGCCGAGCGATCCGCCGAGAACTGGCCAGCACGATTTTGGGAACAGTTTCTGCCTCACCAGTCGGCCACACACGTCGCCGCGAGATTGGGTCTGGGGGGGCCGACACTGGTCCCGGTTGCGGCCTGCGCAACCGGTTTACTGGCAGTCCATCGCGCCGCCGACCTGATCCGGGAAGGTGCTGCCGACATCGTTCTGGCTGGCAGCTGTGATGCCTCGCTCCAGCCGGCTGTGCTTGGTTCTTTCCACCGGATGGGTGTCCTG
>CALJUK010000365.1 GCA_937975745.1 uncultured Planctomycetaceae bacterium
GAATCTCTTTATTGCCATTGACGACGGCATAAAGACTGTCGAAGGCATACAACAGCCCGTGAGCGAGCCCGATGTTCAATGGGAGTTTCTGGACGGATCGCAGTTCGCCGGTCTCGAGGTTGGCGAATGTGAGCCGGTACAAGCTGCCGGACTGGTCCGACGTAATCAGCCTTCCCTGTGGATCGGCAGTCATCGCCACCCACGACCCCTGCGTCTGGCTGGGGACCGAGTACAACCGTTCGGCGACAAAGCCCTCGGGAAGTTTGATCTTTTCAGCCGCCGTCGCTTCCTCCCAGTGTTTGGGTTGCTTCGGCTTGTTGTCGATAGCCGGTTCGTAAGGCTTCTCTGTCTCTGCGGTTTCTGGAGCCTCCGTTGCCGGGTTGTCAGGGGGATTCGCCTCATTCGAATCGGCAGCCCGCACGTGGCTCGACAGTCCGACGGCAACGATCACGGCCACGCGAGCGACCAACGTCCTTAGCGACGGTACACACGCCGGTTGGGACAATGCGATTGGGACAGTCAACGCCGACGAACGGTTTCCGTGCAACACGAGTTCTCTCCCATTCAAAGTCCCAGCGGACTCAGCCGCCAGTCAATGTAGTATCGTAAGAGTGTCAGGTTTCAGTGATTTCACCTGCGGAGGTCCACACGTGATGAAGTGGCGAACGCTACGCGAAGACCGCCTATCAAGCTAGAACAGACGCTCCACATTCGCAACTCTCAACCGGTCGACTCGCGGCCGTCTCGAGCGTCCGAGACAAGGCGTAGCGGGACGTTGTGGCGGCGCGCTCCCTTCGGAGTGACACAGGCTCCGTGGGGTGACACAGGTTACGCGGGAACACAAGAACCGTTGCGGAGGGGCTGAAAACATTCTCTTCCGACAGTTCCCAGGACCGCATGCCGAGCCGGGCTCCGCTTGGAAGGTTCGGTCCAGCCCGCTAGACTCCGTGGGGCATTGGCAGCGAACCATCGCTGCGAAACGAAATACGGCGTCACAGCAAGTACTGCGTCACAGGGAGGGTACGACCATGAAGGTGTTGCTCACCGGTGGAGCGGGCTATATCGGCAGCGTCACCACTGCAGCGGTCATCCAGGCGGGTCACCCGGTAGTCATCGTCGATAATCTTTCGCTCGGACATCGTGCTGCGGTTCACCCGGACGCGGTTTTCGTCGAAGCCGATTTGTCCGATCGGCAACATACGGCCGCAATCATCGCCGAACATCGCCCTGACGCGATTATGCACTTCGCCGCCTACTCTCTGGTGGGCGAGTCGATGGAGCGGCCGTTCAAATATCTTGGCGCGAATGTTACAAACGGAATCAATCTGCTGGAAGCTGCCGTCCGCTACGGCGTCCGTCGCTTCATTCTCTCTTCGACGGCCAATCTGTTCGATCATCCGCAACGGATCCCAATCACGGAGGATGAGCAACTGATCCCCGGCAGCCCCTACGGCGAATCAAAATTTATTCTGGAACGAATGCTGCACTGGCTGGACATCACATCTGGACTCAAGCACATCGCGTTGCGGTATTTCAATGCCGCCGGTGCCACGGCTGAACGGGGCGAACATCACGAACCAGAGCGTCATTTGATTCCGTTGGTGCTGCAGGTCGCGTTGGGCCAGCGGGACAACATCACGATTTTCGGCGACGACTACGACACGCCCGATGGAACGTGCGTCCGAGACTATATCCACGTGGCAGATCTGGCGTCGGCTCATGTTCTGGCGCTTGAGGCCGTCGACCGGGGAAGCTGCTGCTATAACCTAGGGAACGGAACAGGGTTCTCCGTCAAGGAGGTCATCGAAACGGCGCGGGAAGTGACTGGACATCCCATTCCGACAGTCGTGGGTGCCCGGCGCCCCGGCGACCCGGCGGTGCTGGTTGCCGGCAGTGACCGCATTCGCCACGACCTGGGCTGGAAACCGAAATACACCACGCTGAGGTCCATTGTGGAATCGGCATGGAACTGGCATCGCGAGCATCCGCACGGCTACTCAGCGACGTGACCAAGCCGCAAGACCGTTCTCAAGCCGTCATTTCCTTCCGGATGCCGGCTGATGCAGTGTGTCTCAGACCAATCGAAAGCGTTCATGAAGTTCCTGCTGACCAATGATGACGGAATTGAAGCTCCCGGCCTGGCGGCGTTTCGGGCGGCCTTGTCACAGTTCGGCGAGGTCCTTGTCGTCGCACCCGATTCGGCGTTGTCTGGCTGCAGCCACCAGGTAACCGCACACAAAGACCTGACGCTCGTTGAACGGGGGACGGGACAGTTCGCCCTCGACGGAACTCCGGCCGATTGTGTCCGCGTCGCGTTGACGCACCTGCAAGCCGACATCGATTGGGTCTGCTCGGGTATCA
>CALJUK010000366.1 GCA_937975745.1 uncultured Planctomycetaceae bacterium
ATGGCAGCGCCCAATGTGGTGAGCGTGATGATATCCAGGCCGCCGAACTGACCGCGGACGACGTTCTTCGTGCCGGTGACAATGGCCATCGCCTTGTGTGCCGATGGGGGAGCGGTTTCCGGAGCCCAAAAGCGGAACAGGCCTTGCTGATTGCCCGTCTTGAGCACGTATCCGCCAGCCCGCAGTCCGGTGACCGCAAAGCGACCATTCTCGTCGGTCACAACCTGAGCCACGGCCTTTCCGTTCTGCTCGAGGGAAACGACAGCACCTTCGACAACAACGCCTTCGGCGTTGAGAACAACTCCCGTGGCCAGTCCACCTTCTGCCAATGCCACATCGACGGCCGGGTTAGCCTGCTTGGCCTGGGGGGTTGCAGCCATCACTTCCGGGCAGGGGATGACCATCCCCAGGCACGCAAGTCCCATGGCGACTTTCTGCAGCATTTTGAATCACTTCATCCTGGGCATCGCCTTCGCACTCTGAGAGTGTCCGGCAGAATTGACATCATTTCGGCAACGCCGCGCATTGCCACCGGACTGGAAACTGAAACGACACGATTAACTTGCCGATCGTCCCATGCGGAAAACGACCGACGAGCGGTTCACGATTTTCACAAGCCGTCAGACGGCTGCGAATTCATTCTTAGGGAGGGGAGGGGGCGGTCTGAATCGAAAACTGAAATCAATTTCTGCATCGGGAGCGAGAATGCCCGAATGAGACGAGTGTGGCCGGGATTGTACTGAACGGCCTTATGAGGTCAATCCCGATTGCCGCCAATCGACCGTGATCCACCGGGGGAAGTGAAATTCACAAGGAAATCGGCGAATTAAGCCGCACGGGACCGCCGGACGGCATTCGGAATGCCGCGCCGAGGGCCCCAATTTCGAAGCTGTTTCCCAAAGCAGCACAATCCGACCGGATTTTTGAGTGGGAGCGGAAGTTCAATCTGTCGTGTTGTTGACAGGCAAAGTTCAGGTGCGGGGACGCAGGGCCACGCACGAAGTCTGGTAGGCATTCGTACGGTCCACTTCGTGCCGTTACCGGGGACAAAGCCCTGGGGGAAGGTCCCTACTTCATGAACTCGGCAGCTTCTTCGAGGAATTCCAGTTCCAGAGTCCGCATGACACCGACGGCTTCGGCCAGGGGAACGGCGACAATCCGTGTTCCACGCAGCGAGACCATCTTGCCAAAGTCGCCCCGCAACGCCAGCCGAGCGGCGTGGATACCGCAGCGGGTTCCCAGGACGCGGTCGTAGGCGCTGGGTGTTCCGCCTCGCTGGAGGTGGCCCAAAGTAACGACGCGGGTTTCGATGCCGGTTCGATTCTCGATGATGTCGGCGATCAATTCGCCAATACCGCCAAGTTTAACATGGCCGAATTCATCAATGTCAGCGTCTCGCGTCACCAGTTCGGCAGAGCCAGCGGAACCTGCGATTTTGGCTCCCTCGCTGACGATCACAATGCCGTACATCTTACCGTTTTCGCGCCGACGCTTGAGGACTTTGCACATCTTGTCGACGTCGGCGGGGACTTCGGGAACTAGGATGAAGTCCGCGGCTGTGGCCATTCCCGAGAAGCAGGCAATCCAGCCGGCATGTCGTCCCATTGTTTCGACAACCATAATCCGGCGGTGCGACTCGGCGGTCGTGCGGAGGCGATCGACGGCCTCCATCACAATGTTAATAGACGTATCGAACCCGAACGTGACATCGGTTGAACTGAGGTCGTTGTCGATTGTTTTCGGACAGCCAATCACCGGAAGCTGTTCTTCCGAATAAAGCCGACTGGCAACACCCAGCGTATCATCGCCACCAATTGCGATCAGCGCGTCGATGTCGAACTTGCGGAAGTTCTCGATGACTTTTTTGACGCTGTCTTCGTCACGGTAGGGATTGGTTCGGGACGACCCGAGAATCGTGCCCCCCTGGAAGATGATATTCTCAGTCGACTTGGCGGTCAGCTCGATGGTGTTTCCCTCGATTGCCCCACGCCATCCTTCCAGAAAACCAATCGACTTCCCGTCGGCGTTTTCAATCGTACGAACGGCGGCTCGAATCACCGGATTGAGCCCGGGGCAGTCTCCTCCGCCTGTCAGAATACCAATCTTGATGGTCATGGCTGCTTACCACGTTCTTTCTATAAATGTCGTGTCGTAGTCGGAGTTGATGAATGCCGAGTGCCGGAAGATCTTTCGCGCCAATGGCAGCGTTGTTTTGACTCCCTCGATCTCAAACTCGTCGATGGCTCGGCACATGCAGGCAATGGCTTGACTTCGGGTCGGCTGGTGGACAATCAGCTTGGCGATCATCGAGTCGTAGTTCGGCGGGATACGATACCCCTCGTGAACGTGAGTGTCGATTCGCACACCCGGACCGCCGGGCAATCGCAGCTTGGTAATGGTCCCCGGGCAGCCGCGGAAGTCCGCATCAGGATCTTCCGCGTTGATCCGCAGCTCGATGGCGGACCCCTCGCAGGTGACATTCCGCTGCTTGAATTCGAGTTTTTCGCCCGCAGCCACACGGATTTGCTGCTGAATGAGATCGATACCCGTCACCATTTCCGTCACCGGGTGCTCGACCTGAATACGGGCGTTGACCTCGATGAAGTAGAAGCGGTTCTCCTTATCGACGATGAACTCAACCGTCCCGGCATTGGTGTATCCGGCCGATGGGATCAGCCGAACAGCCGCCTTACAAATTTCCTGCCGAGTGTCGGAGGGCAGATTGGATGCGGGAGATTCTTCGACCAGTTTCTGGTGTTTGCGCTGCATGCTACAGTCGCGCTCCCAGAGGTGAACCGCATTACCGTGTTGATCCGCCAGGATTTGAACTTCGATGTGGCGCGGTCGTTCGATGTACTTTTCGAGGTAGACGCCCGCATTTTTGAACGATTTCTCGGCTTCCGCTGCAGCCGCTTTCAGGCCAGCCTTCAGGTTGATGTCGTTGCGGGCAAGTCGCATTCCCTTTC
>CALJUK010000367.1 GCA_937975745.1 uncultured Planctomycetaceae bacterium
ACGAGGCTGCAGTCAGGCACCTGCTCAGCGTTCAGACGGCGGAGAAGCGCTTGCGGCCGAAGGAAAACGGGCGCGCCGGACAGCAGGTTGAACCGGCCTGCTGACTGCTTCTTCAGTGCAAGGCGAACAGGAATCGAACTCCAGCTGTCCGGTTTCGCCGCCATTACTCACATTCACGGAACACAATGGACCGCCGTGATCGGCAGCGACAAGTCGTCTTCGCTAACCATGAAGATCGTCGAAATCCTTGTCAATTCGCAGGAGGATTGAGAGATCGAAACGGTGCGACGGCGGCTGCAAGAGCTGAAGGACAGCCGTAAAGCGCTTTGACCAAGCGACAAACTCCAGCAAATCGAGCAGTTCGACTATTCACGTTCCACGCCATCCCGCGGGCAGGTCACATCTGAGTCACGGAGATCGCCACGCATGCCTTACCGCCATTGCCTTTTGATCTTTTTGCTCGCCATTCCAGGCGTCAGTCAGGCACATCCCGGCCATGGAGAGGGCTCAGACGATGAGTCCGCTGCAGACTACGAATACGACTCGCCGGACAATTTCGTCTCTTCACTGTTGCTTGGCGAAGCTGGCGAATATGAGGCCGACGTCACTTCGATTGACGGTGACCTGTGGTACACCTGGCTGGAGTTCACACGGGGCGAAGGGGACCACATCTGGGTCGGTTCCCGCCGCGACGGGGAGTGGGCAACTCGCACATTGGCCACGGAGTCGCACGGCATCTTTGCACGTCCCATACTGACAACGGCGAGCGACGGATGCCTGTGGCTCAGCTACGAAGTCGAACAGGACGGCCAGTGGGATGTCGTGGCCCAGTTGCTGGAACAAGGGCAGCCAAGCGGCGAGCCGCTCCTGATCAGCCGTTCCGCCGGAGCCGACATTCGCCATCGGACGGTGGCTGATGCGAGCGGTGGCATCTGGTTTGTCTGGCAGAGCGATCAGGATGGGCAATTTGAGATTCAGGCCAGCCGGTTGGCGGGAAATGAAGCAGGCGAACCCGAAACCGTCAGCGCGTCGCTGCGCGGCGACTGGCATCCGCATGTGGCGGTCAACCGCGAGGGAACGATTCACGTCGTGTGGGACCATTGCGACGGCCGCAGTTTCAACGTGATGCTTCGGTCGCGCGATGCGAGCGGTCGCTGGATGCAGGCCGTGCCGATCGCTGCGACGCCAGCCTTTGAGGGCCGGGCCGAAGTGGCTGTCGATCACCAGGACCGCGTGTGGGTCGTCTGGGAGTCTGGCGCCGAAAACTGGGGGCGGCCGTTTCGCGGAATCAACACGCTCACATTGACCGACACTCACGGTCCACTACACAAGTTCCGGCGGCTGCACGTCGCCGTGGTTGATGAGGACGGCGGCGTCCGCGAACTGGCCGCCCCCCTGCCGATGCCGTCCCGAAATCGGGCCAAACAGCGAACCAACACAACCGAAGGGATTCACTTCACCGGTTCGTTCTATGAGCGACCACGCATCACAATGGACCATGACGGCCGCCTGTGGATCGCATACCGGCACTATTACTGCCCTTGGCTGGGCGTCGAACATCGCTCGCACGTCGAATCCGGTTGGGGTGTCTATGCTCGGTGCCTTGACGCAGAGGGCTGGTCACAGCTGTATCAGTTCGAGATCGGCCAGGGAGACGGCCTGCAATCGCTGGAGCTGGCACCACATGAAGACGGCATCTGCGCCGTCTGGACGACCGGCAGAACACACCGTGAGCCCAGTGTCCGGCCTCGCGGCATTGTGGCGGCCGAGATCGGGGCCGGTGAGAGCAAGGGATTAGTTGACGTCGCGACGGAAGCGCCGCTGGCAACTGCGCGACCCGAGGAGATGCCGTTGCGTCCCCGACCCGAACCAGTGCAAATCAACGGAAAGGAATACCACCTGTTTTTCGGAGATCTGCATCGGCACACTGATCTCTCCCTGTGCCGTGTCCCGGTCGACGGGACGATCGACGACGCATACCGCTACGCCATCGAGGTGGCCGGACTCGACTTTCTGGGCATCACCGACCATTCGCGGGACCTGGCATTGGGGGATCCGCTGAGCCAACTCTGGTGGCGCTCACGGAAAGAAGTCACGCGGCATGAACTCCGCGACCGTTTCGTGCCCTTATTCGCCTACGAGCGGAGTCATGGCAAAACGGCAGACCACAACGTGATCTCCCTGCGCCCCGACATGTTGCGGCCGCACACGTACCCTGTTCCTGAGTTCTGGAAAGAGTTGGACGACGACACAATTACGATCCCGCATCAGCCGATCCGCCGTGACACGTGGGCCTACCAGGATGACCGGCTGCGCCCGCTGGTGGAGATCTTCCAGGGCTGCCGCGACCTGTCCATCGAGAAGCATGTCCACGAAGGACTGGGACTCGGTTACCACCTCGGCTTCATCGCCAGCAGCGATCACATGTCGACCAGTGCCAGCTATGCGGGGGTGTGGGCCGAAGCGCCTACGAGGGAGTCAATCTTCCGCGCTATGCAGGCAAGGCGGACGTTTGGTGCGACGACCAATATCCGGCTGGTCGTCCGGACAGAAAATCAATGGATGGGAGAGCGTCTAGCCCCGGACGGTCCAGTCGAACTGCTGCTGGAAGCTGAAGCTCCGGCGACGATCAAAACGATTGAGATGGTCGTTGACGGGCGCGTCCACGAATCGATCGACGGAGGTGAGCAGCACGTCCGGCTGACCCGTGAGTTGAGTCCGGATGCAGGCGCGTACGTCTACTTCCATCTGACGACCACCGATGGCGACGAGACCTGGTCGTCACCGATCTGGCTGGGCGAAAGAGCGGATTAGCGGTGGCGACTCGTGTGGGCGGGGCCGAACTCCAGGTGACAGATGCAACACTCCGGTTGGCTGTTAATCATCGTCGGCGTGCTGATTGCCGTGATCGGGGCAGTCTGGTTGCTGTCACCTTCGATCCCATGGCTGGGCAAGCTGCCAGGGGACATAGCGATCGAGCGGGACAAGTTTAGATTCTACTTTCCGCTCACGACCTGTATCTTGGTGAGCGTGGTACTGTCAGGAATACTCTGGCTGATCCGGTATCTTTCGCGGTGAGGTGTTCGACATGAATCGATATCTACTGATCGCCTGCACGATGTTTCTGGCAAGACACGTCGTGATGTCCAGTTTATTCGCGGATGAGCCGGTCATCGTCTCAGTCGAGAAGATCTGGGATCGCGGGGAACACAACGCATTCACCGATCTGATTCGATATCGGGACGGGTGGTTATGCACGTTCCGGGAAGCAAGTGACCATGCGGCCAGTCTCGGTCAAGTGCGAATCATTGCCTCTTCTGACGGAATGAACTGGGAATCTGCGGCCCTGGTTACCGAAGAAGACGTCGATCTGCGCGATCCGAAACTCTCGATCACGCCCGATGAACGGCTGATGCTCATCATGGGAGGCAGCGTCTATGACGACGAGAATCGATACCTGACGCGCGCCCCACGTGTGTCATTCTCCACGGACGGCAGAGAGTGGACATCACCGCAGAAGTTGCTCGCGGAGGACCATTGGCTGTGGCGCGTTACCTGGCATGACGGATGGGCGTGGAGCGTCAGCAAACTCGGAGAGGGACGCGATCCGCGACGCGGCATGCTCTATCGCAGTCAGGACGGACTCGAATGGGAGTTCATCACGGAGTTTCGGCTGCCAGACGGTGTGTGGAACGTGAGCGAGACCACCCTGCGGTTCATGCCGGACAGAGAACTGATCGCGCTGACTCGCCCGCACTGGATCGGACGGAGCGAGGCACCCTACCGATCATGGTCCTGGACGAAGATCGACGAGAATCTCGGTGGGCCCAATTTCGTTCGCCTGCCAAATGGCGAGTTGTGGGCGGCGGCCCGGCGCTACGGAGAAGCCCGCAGCACCGTGTTGGCCCGTATGACGCCGGAAAGTTACGAGCCGTTATTGACGCTGCCGAGCGGGGGCGACTGCAGCTATCCGGGTCTGGTGTGGCATGAGGACCTGCTCTGGATGAGCTACTACTCATCCCACGAAGGCAAAACCAGCATCTACTTCGCGAAGATCCGATTCGTTGAATGAAACGCGTGCCGCTGGCACGACCCCGGCCGCGATTCGGTGGACGGCAATAATCAACCTTGAGGATACCCGTAGAGCCAGTGGGCCGTGGTGCGGCCGATATTCCTGGCTGAATGAATGGCGCCTGCCGGAATGAACAACTCTTCACCCGGTGTTGGGCGGTGGATCTCTCCCTCCACCTCGAACTCCGTGTCACCATCGAGAACGATCACGACTTCATCCGTCGCATGTGAACAGTCCTCCCAACACTGTCCTGGGGCGTCGGCCCACAAGTCGCAGCGGTACCCACCGCCTGCCTAGGCAGTGGCAATCTGATCCCGGTCAATCATTCTGAGTCTGACTCCCGGTTCGTGTTCCGCCCTTTGTCGTGTCTTGCTGCTTTACCTGATCCATGCTCAGGTTACTGCCCCGGCTGACCGACGCCCGGCCGAACTTCTCCCGGATCGTATCGACCGCCTGATC
>CALJUK010000368.1 GCA_937975745.1 uncultured Planctomycetaceae bacterium
TGCATCGATTCGCCACATTCCGGTGAAGGCCGACAACTGCATCTGATCGACATCAGTGGGATCGTGGGATAATTCATCTGTCACCGCCGGACTTCATCGTCACCTGTTGAAGTCGTGAGTGGGACTTGCGCTGGAAGCTGTCTGTCTCATGGAATTCACTTCGCCGCGACTGTCGCGCCCGATTCGATTGGCCGTCCTGATTTCCGGCGGTGGGACCACGCTGACGAATTTCGCGCAGCGCATTGCCGACGGCCGATTGTCGGCCGAGATTTCCCTCGTGATTGCCAGTCGGAGCGACTGTGGCGGCATCGCGCGGGCGAAGGCGGGTGGTTTTCCCTGCCACGTGATCGAGCGGAAGCAGTCGGCCAGTACCGCAGAGTTCAGCGGCGCCATCTTCGATCGTTGCCGTCAGGCCGACGTCGATCTGGTTGTCCTGGCGGGTTTCCTGGCATTGGTGCGGATTCCCGATGACTTCGAGAACCGAGTGCTGAATATTCACCCGGCGTTAATTCCGTCGTTCTGTGGGAAGGGCTTTCACGGAAACGTGGTCCACCAGGCAGTCGTCGATCGGGGAGTGAAGGTCACCGGGTGTACGGTCCATTTCGCCGACAATCAGTACGATCACGGTCCGATCATTCTGCAGCGAACGGTTCCCGTTGCCGCAGCAGACACTCCCCAGGACGTGGCGGCCCGCGTCTTCGAGCAGGAGTGCGAAGCGTATCCCGAGGCGGTCCGGCTATACGCCGAGGGGCGGCTCCGGATCGACTCCGGCCGGGTGTACGTCGACACCGCCGAATGACCGCCGGCTGACTTACTCTCGGGTGACACGCGCCAGCCATTCTGACCGATATCGGCCGGAATCTTTGGGTCGGCCTATTCTGTCCGGCATGCGCCTGCCAATCGGTGCCATCGTCCCGTTTGGAAAATTAGAGATCACCGACTTCTGCGCCCAATGTGGTTGAAGTGGAACGTCTTTTCCATATCCCGCATGGCTCGCAAAGCTCGCAGACGCCCCGTTATGTGGTAAAGTCATGGTGAGAAGCTGCAACAAATGAGGCGAGTTGGCAACACGGTCTTCACTTGCAGAGACGACGTTCTCTGGCTGGTGTCGTGCCTGATATCCTGCAGAGGATGCGTCAAAGTTAGATAAAGTGTGGATGAAAGTGAAAAGGAAATGGTAGATATATTGCATTATCTACCATAACATGGCATGCTGATTGTTCGCTCGGACGGATGCCGAGATCATTTTGGAGGAGCGGAACAATTATCATGCTGGTTGACGAGCGGCGGAAGAATATTCTGCAACTTATAGAAGGGCAAGGGTTTGCATCTCTTGCAGAAGTTGCTGAGAGGGTCGGGGCCAGCGAGTCCACGATTCGACGGGATTTGGAATATCTGGATTCGATCGGCCAAGTGCGTCGGACGAGGGGAGGAGCGGCCTACGTCGGTGAGTCGCTGACGGCTTTCGAAGAACGCCGCAGTCGGTCTCTCGCACAGAAGCAGGCTATTGCACGGTCTGTCGCTGCAATGATTCAGCCGGGGGAAGCCATCCTGCTGGATGGTGGAACCACGACGTTGGAGGTCGCGCGGCAGTTGATCGGGAAGTCGCTGCAAGTCGTGACGAACTCGCTTCCCATCGTCAATCTGCTGGTGAACCAGCCGGATATCGAGTTGATTCTGATTGGGGGCTACCTGTACCCCAAAACGGGCGTGGCACTTGGGCCGATGGCGAAAGCGGCCGTTGCCAGCCTCAGGCTTCGCCGGTTGGTGATGAGTGTCGGAGGAATTACTGAGGAGGGGTTGTTTAACAGCAATGCCCTGCTGGTAGAGACAGAACAGACAATGCTGCGGGCGGTTGAGGAAGTGCTCGTCGTGGCGGACAGCAGTAAGTTCGGCCATGCGGCGTTGGGCAAGATTTGTCCGCTGTCGGACGTGCACAAAATGGTCGTGGATGACGGTGTCCCGGCTGAGTGGAAAGCGAAAGTCGAACAGGCCGGTGTTGAAGTGGTGGTTGCCCGGCGATGACACGGACTCGATGAAACGCTCGGCCGTGTCCGGTACGGCGTGGATGCAACAACAACGCGTCGGCGGGTAAGCCGATGTGAAAATAAGTAGGTTGCCGCAAACGGCGTTCGCGCACTTGCAGCAGCGAAATGAGGTCAAGATGACACAACTGGCTTCCAGATTGCAGCGGTCGGATGTGGAAGAAGTCGTTCGCAGAGTGCTCAGCCAGCATCTGGCGGGCCGCGGCGGTGTTCCGTCGCAGCCTGTTCCTCCCAATCCCCTTGTCGTGAACATATCGGCCCGGCATGTCCACCTGACCGAAGAGCATGTGGAAGTTCTGTTTGGCAAGGGGGCCAAGCTGGAAGTCATGAAGGACCTGTACCAGGAGGGGTATTACGCGGCGACCCAGACCGTGGCTATTTTCGGGCCGCGGCGGCGGATGCTGCCCAACGTCCGCATTCTGGGCCTCTGTCGTCCCGATTCGCAGGTCGAGTTGGCTTTCACCGATGCCATTTCGCTGGGGATCGATGTACCGGTGCGGATCAGCGGCGACATTCAAGGGACACCCGGTTGTGTGCTGGTCGGACCGGCTGGTGTCGTGGAGCTGAAGCAGGGTGTGATCCGCGCGATGCGTCATGTGCATATGAACCCGGCGGACATGGCCTACTACGGTGTGAAGAATAAAGACCTGATGCATCTCAGGGTCGAGTCGCCGGGCTGTACGACGGTTCTGGAAGATGTCGCGGTTCGCGCAGGGGATGACGTTCGGCTGGAGGTGCATCTCGACACGGATGAGGGGAACGCGATTCATCTGGAAGGCGCAACCCACGTCGAGTTGATCAAATCCGAACCCTGTCAGTGCAAATCACATTAGGTGGTTGCGGTCAGCGAGAGGATGTTGGGTGAGTCAGATCTCAGGCAAGGCGGCTTTGAGAAAGACGGTATTGAACAAGACAGTCTAGAAAATGACAGCGGCGAAGGCCGTGGGGCATTCGCTGTAAACGAGTTTCGGAAAGAGGACTCTGCCGAACGGCAGTCCGTAAACCCCCTTTTTTGGGAGCATGACAGAGGGCTAAGGCGATGGAGGCGTTGGGGATGATCGAAACCAAGGGCCTGGTCTGCTTGATCGAAGCGGCCGACGCCATGTTGAAGTCTGCCAATGTGCAGATGATTGGCTGGGAGAAGGTTGGTAGTGGTCTGGTGACCGGGTTTGTCGTTGGCGACGTGGCTGCTGTCAAAGCCGCCGTTGATGCCGGTGCCAACGCCGCCAGCAAGATTGGCGAAGTTGTCAGCGTGCAGGTGATTCCTCGTCCGCACGAAGAACTCACCAGCATTCTGCCACAGCCCAAGTCCAGCAAGTAAGTTGGCCTGTCGGTTGGTACATGACTGCGGGTTGTTCTCGCAGTCTCAATGACAATTGAATGAATACGCGTCGAATCAAGACGAAATTGAGGACGAAATAACGCCATGAGTGCAGAAGCCATTGGATTGCTGGAGACCAAAGGGCTTGTCGCCCAGATCGAGGCTTGTGATGCCATGCTGAAGGCTGCCAATGTCAGCCTGGTCAAGCAGGTGCAGATCGGCGGCGCCTTCGTGACGACGATCATCAAGGGTGACGTCGGTTCGGTGCGGGCGGCGGTCGACGCCGGCTCGGCGGCGGCCTCCCAGGTCGGCGAACTCGTCAGTGCGCACCTGATTCCCCGGCCGAGCGAAAGGCTCATCGAAAGTTTTCTCTGAGCAGCCCCATGAAAGTCCTGGTCGCCAATCTCGGTTCGACGAGCTTCAAGTACCGGTTGTTCGATTTTCCCGACGAGCGGCAGCTCGCGCGCGGGGGGATCGACCGCATCGGGCAGGGGGAGAGCCGCTGCTTCGTCGAAATCGGCGCGCATCGGGAAGAGTCGACGGCCGACATCCGCGACCACGCGGCCGCCGTGCGGATCTGTCTCGATCACCTGACCAATGCCGAATGGGGCTGCCTGAACGACGTCTCCGAAGTCTCCGCGATCGGGTTCAAGGCGGTGTTCGCCGGTCGATTGAGCGGAGTGCGGCTGGTGAACGACGAACTGCTGGCGACGATGGAGTCGCTGTCGGACGTCGCTCCGGCGCACAACCCGCCTTACGCGCGCGCGATGCGGGAGTTGCGCGCCGCGTTTCCCGAGATTCCGCTCGTGGCGGCGCTCGAGACCGGGTTTCACGAGACCATCCCCGAAGAGAACCGCGTCTATGCCGTTCCGTATGAATGGAAAGAAAGGCACCAGATCCAGCGGTGGGGATATCACGGAGCGAGCCACCGCTACATCGCCGGCCGGATCGCCGAACTGCTCGGGCGGGACGACTTGAAGGTGATCTCGTGCCATCTGGGCGGAAGCAATTCGCTGTGCGCGATCGCCGGAGGACGATCGATCGCCAACAGCCTGGGGATGAGCCCGCAGTCGGGATTGCCTCACAACAACCGCGTCGGGGAGTTCGATTCCTTCGCCCTTCCCGTGCTGACGCGGGCGACCGGCAAGCCGCTCGAAGGGCTCCTCGC
>CALJUK010000369.1 GCA_937975745.1 uncultured Planctomycetaceae bacterium
GACGGCTCCCCCCGGAAAACGGATGGGACACGCCGGTGCGATCATCTCGGGTGGTAGCGGCAGTGCGGACGACAAGATCAAGGCACTGCAGGAAGCCGGCGTCGTCGTTGCCGAAAGCCCCGCCGACATGGGTGCCGCCATTCAACGAGCAATCGCCCAGAAGTCGTAACGGCCGACTTTCAATCCGGCAGAACGACGTCGGCAAAGTAGACTGCGTGAGCTGGGCTTCCAATTGCCACAGAGAGGCCTTGGGTTTACGGCGGTCCGTTGCGGCGAATTCGTAGAATAGCACGATTCTGAGCGGCGGGGTTGATCCCCGTCGGTTGGTCGGTTGGGACCCTCATCACATCGGGATTGGTTCTTGGAGAGCTGGCCAGAGCCCGAAATGTCACAGTTCAGGTCCGGTCAACGTTGACCCGGTCAACGTCACCAGCGTAGAAAAAAAGACCCGACCTGCAATGGGCCGGATCTTTTCATGTGATGAATCCGTCGGCTGCGACTACTTTTCGTCGCTCGCGCAGACCCACTCGGCCAGCGAGGATGTGTAGTCGAACAGTTCGTCG
The DNA here is from genome assembly GCA_937975745.1 of uncultured Planctomycetaceae bacterium. Classification (GTDB taxonomy): domain Bacteria; phylum Planctomycetota; class Planctomycetia; order Planctomycetales; family Planctomycetaceae; genus CALJUK01. Next base: position 564 of record CALJUK010000369.1, read on the forward strand.
TCGCGGAAGTAGATGCCGATCTCGCGGGTGGCTGACTCGGGGCTGTCGCTGCCGTGGATCAGGTTCATCTGCCGGCTGAGGCCGTAATCGCCGCGAATGGTTCCTGGCGCTGCCTCGCCGCCATGTGTCGGTCCCATCAGGGTCCGCATGACGCTAACGGCATTGGGACCCTCGGCACAGATGGCGACAATCGGCCCGGCTGTGATGAACTCTTCCAACTGCGGGTAGAACGGCTTGCTGACGTGTTCGGCGTAGTGCTGGCGAGAAAGCTCGGGCGTGACCTGAAGCATCTTCAGACCAACAATTCGCAGTCCTTTGTCTTCCATCCGGCCGAGCAGTTGTCCGCACAGTCGCCTTTGGACGGCATCGGGTTTGAAGAGAATCAGTGTCCGTTGCAGGGCCATCGATCAGTTGTCCTCGATAGGGAGACGAATTGTCCCGGTTGGGTGTTAGCGGGGAGCCGCGTCCTGCAGGAGCATGGCGCGGAATTCTCGGAACAGATAGTGACTGTCGTGCGGTCCGGCGGACGCCTCGAGGTGATATTGCACACCAAAGGTCGGCGTTTTCCGTTGCCGGCTCCTCTCGACAGACAGGTCATTGAGGTTCAGGTGTGTGACTTCAACATTCTCCGGGAGCGAATCTGCGTGCAGGGCAAAACCATGGTTTTGCGAAGTGATTTCCACCTGTCCGGTCGGCACGTTCAGAACGGGCTGGTTGGCCCCCCGATGGCCGAACTTTAGCTTGAAGATCTCGCCACCAAGAGCCAGCCCCAGCAGCTGATGTCCCAGGCAGATACCGAAAACAGGTGTCTGTCCGATCAAGTCGCGAATGGTTCCGATGGCGTAGTCCAGGGGACGCGGGTCGCCCGGGCCATTGGAGAGGAACACGCCGTCCGGCTGGAGCGCCATTACCTGGTCGGCATTCCACGAACCGGGAACAACGGTCACCCTGCAACCGAACTGGCGGAGCTGCCGGGGGATGTTCCACTTCATGCCGAAGTCCAACGCCACGACATGCGGGGCCTCTGCGGGAAGGTCGGAGACGATGTCGCGCAGTTCGTTCGGAGACGAGGTCGACGTCATGGCCAAGGGGCCGAGTTGTTGGACCCACTCGCAGGATTCGGTCGGGATGACGTCGTGAACCAGGTCCTGGCCGACCAGTTCCGGGCTCGATTTGGCTTTGGCGACCAGCGATGCATCATCCAGATCGGTCGTCGACAGGACGCCCGTCATGGCCCCCAGTGTTCGAATACGGCGGACCAGGGCGCGGGTGTCGATTCCCTCGACCCCAATGACGCCCGCCTCCCTGAGGTAGTCGTCCAGCGACTGGGCACTGCGGTAGTTGCTCGGTTGACGGCAGAGTTCGCGAACCACGAACCCCCGCAACGCCAATCGGCCGCTTTCGACATCCTCGGGATTCACGCCATAGTTGCCGATGAGCGGGTAGGTCATCGTCACGATCTGCCCGTTGTAGGACGGATCGGTCAGGATTTCCTGATAGCCCGTCATACTGGTGTTAAAGCAGACTTCGCCGTAGACCTCACCATCGGCCCCGAAGGCTGTTCCGGTATAGACCGTTCCGTCGGCGAGTGCGAGTTTGGCAGGGCGGAGCATGGGCCAGAGACCTTGCATTGGCAAAAAGCGGGTGGGCATTTTCTTGGCCGGGCAGGGCGCAGAACGACACCGCGACGCCGTCTGGCCGACAGCCATTTTTACCAAAGCGCGAGCCAGAACTGAAGCCAACGGGCGGTCACAAAATGCGCATCGCGACCATTTGGTCCTGTCGACCACTTGCCGCCGTGGTCACTTGCCGCCGTGGTCACTTGCCGGTGAGGTCACTTGCCGGTGAGGTCGAAGTCGATCTCGTTTCCGTCTTCCGTGACGTCGGCTGTCAGCCCGGAGGATTGTTCGCTGTTGTATTTCACGGGAATCAGCGAGGGTTCCTGTGAGGCCTCGGGGTCTTCGGGAAGGACGTTCGACATGTCTCGCTCGGCCGAGATCATGACCTTATGAGAGCCGACTACCGCCCCGTCACCGTTACCGTAAGTCGATAGCCGGTAGGTTCCATCCTCGCCGATCTCGCCGGAGGCGGTCGGGCCGCCTCCGGTGGGGACAAAGTGAATTCTTCCGGTTGGCAGCGGTTCGCCGTTGAAAGTCACTTTGCCGTGAACTTTGGCCGTTGCTTGCCGATCCTCGCCACCGCTGCCACTACAACCGACAAATACCAGCAGCACTGTGCCGCAGACGAGTGTCCACAACACGGGATTGCTCTTCATGGGCAAATTCCGCTCGTTTCAGAAAGGGCTGATTCGTAAAGACGACCAAGACCAAAGCCCTGCGAGATCAATATTCGCCGACAACTTCTCCCTGCGCTCGCGTTGCCAGCGACTTCAATAGGCCCAGGTCTGTTGAGGCACTCAGGAACCGGACGGCACCGTCACACATCAGCATGTTGGCACCGGCATTCCCGTTTCCGCCGTGGTTGCTCCGCCACGAGACGCCCTGCTGCGAACTGGAAGCCGATCCGACAGGGTATTGGACGGCCTTGGTGTCGATCATCAGATAGCCATTGCTTCCGACCGGCTCGCCTGAGTGGGAATAGGCATATGTGGCCCAGGTCCAGGGGATTTCGGGTGATTGCCAGCCTGTTCCGGCGTAGCCACCCAAGGCACTGGAGAGTTCCCCCAGGAGGAATGTATTCGAGGTTCCGTCGGTGATATCGCGAATTTTTGTCTTGTGACGGGGATACAGGACACCGGACGTCACGTAGCGATAGGTGCTCGACGTAAACGCGGTTCCGGCGTCTGAGGCTGTGACCAACCCGACGTCGTACGAGCCGGCATTCCCGCGGTAATGCAGTCCACCATGATCCACTCCGACAGCCGGATTGGCCGGCGCGGTTTCGCCCAGTTCTGAAGAGGGGCAGGTCAGGACGGCGATCGGCTGTGTGTAGAGGCTGCTCGTGCCGTTGTGCGGCGATCCGACCGTCCGGTACGGGCCAAGCGAAGTGAGTTCACCATCGCTCCCCATCGCATTGTAACGCGGAGCCTGATCAATGAACGGAAAGATGCGGGGCGCCCAACCCGAGATGTAGCCTGCGTTGGCGAAATACCCGGTCGGGAAGCCACGATAGACGTCGTGATAATTGTGGAATGCCAGGCCGAGCTGCTTCATGTTATTGATGCACTGGCTGCGGCGGGCGGCTTCGCGGGCCTGTTGGACGGCCGGAAGCAGCAGCGCGATCAAAATCGCAATGATGGCGATGACGACCAGCAGTTCGATCAGTGTGAATCCACGCGTCTGTCGAAATTGTTTCACGTGAGTCATGTGGGCCTCGTTAGAGAAAAAGGTGTAGAAGCGAGGCACCGAGTCGGCGCCTCGATGAAATTCAAGTCGCGAACCAAGTGGGTAACTTACGAGGCTCAAGAGCTTCTCGGGCACAACCAAGGCGTCTCAGATGAGTTGCAAGGCAGGCTACATCTGCACGAGAAAGACGCATACCCTGACTAATATAGTTGAAATAGCCATTGAAAATTGGTGTAGATGCCATTACGCGATGTTATCGTTACCATGTTTTGGATTTCAACCCCAGTCGGCATACCGGTGGCATCCCGGGGTTGTACCCGGATGGGGAGGGGTGGAATCGGTAAGAGGGGGCGGCGGCCTCACTGTGATCTGGCACGTAATTGGCCGCCGGACCACGAACACACCGCAGCCGAGTCGACTGCGTCCTGCCAGCAGGGGCTAATTCGTCCCCGCAGCTGCACTATTGGGAAACGCGGTGTAGTCGCAGTTCAGCCCGATCCGTTCCGACGCCACGGCGAACCGCGAATATCTGGGCGAGGTCAGCGAGGATCGCTGCGGGCGGCTCAGCGTCATGAGGTTGGCCGTTCAACAGCACGCTCCGGGCGTGCCAAGGAGTCCGTGAAAGACGGCCAGCCGTAGTACGACCGGCAAGGGCCGCTCAACTTGCTGGCGGCACAAGAATGCCTCCTGGCGATCTATGTCGTCGGGCGGGGCCGTCATCCGTAGCGCGCAGTTAACCGGCCGCAAGACTATCGGCGAGTGTTGCATCCGATTCAGGCCCACTGACCCGATCGCAACTGCCGACCTCGTAGCGATTCTCACGCACGCACGACACTTACGGTCGGCACGTTCTCCCTAACGTATTTGGAGGCAGACCGACCGCGGCTC
>CALJUK010000370.1 GCA_937975745.1 uncultured Planctomycetaceae bacterium
ATCTCGTCACTGTGGGCAAAGACAACACCACTGGTCCCCATGGTGGCTGAAATAAGTCCGCGGCGGCCGATACCATTGCCGACCGCACCAGCCGCCTGATCACCGCCACCACCGACAACAGGAATCCCGACGGGCAGTTTCAGCAGTTTGGCGGCCGTCTGGGACAGTTGCCCCGAGACCTCCTCGGATTCGTAAACCTTTGGCAGAACGGCCGGATCGATTTCAAGTTTATTTAGAAGTGCCTGCGACCACTGCCGGCGTTTGACATCCAACAGCAAGGTTCCGGACGCATCAGACACTTCGGTCGCGAATTCGCCCGTCAACCGATGCCGGACGAAGTCCTTGGGAAGCAGGACTTGTGTCAGGCGGTCATAGTGGCGCGGCTCGTGATTGCGGAGCCAGAGAATTTTTGGTGCGGTGAACCCGGTCAAGGCGGGATTGGCCACCATGCTGATCAGACGCTTGCGGCCGCCAGTTCGCCGTTCGATTTCGTCGCACTCGGCCGCAGTCCGTTGATCGTTCCACAACAGGGCCGGCCGGATCACCTGCTGCTGCTTGTCAAGGAAGACGCTGCCGTGCATCTGGCCGCTGAGACCGATTCCCCGGACATCCGACTTGTCGCATTGTCCGTCGGCCATCACCTTTCGGACAGTCTTGATGGTTGCCTGCCACCAGTCTTCGGGATTCTGTTCCGACCAGCCGGGGTGCGGGCTGGCAAGCGGATATTCGGCCGTTGCCGCCGCCAGAATGCTCCCATCCTCCCGAATGGCGAGCGTTTTCGTACCACTGGTCCCGATGTCAATTCCCAGGTAAATGCCCATCCGCAAACGCCTCGCTGCAAGTCAATCAGAAGTGACAAAACGGAATACAGGATTCGGGTAGAACTCTGGCCAGCTAGCCGAGTTCGTCGTTGATCAGATCGACCATCTGCCTCAATCGTCCGATGTGCGTCCGATCGAAGTCCAACTGTAAACGAGGCAACTCCGCAAGATGGGCATCATCGGCTTCCAGCGGGTGGGCAGTCACCTTCTCGATGCGTCCGGAATCCACAAGACCCGCGTATTCGACGTTCAGCCGTTCGACAAATTCGTCGGCGGGTTCCCGATGCAGGCGAAGGACCAGTTTCCCGCGGACAAACCGCATGCTGTTGTAAACCGAGTAAAACTTCATGATCTCTTCGACAGCATCTTCGACCTTGTCTGTGATGCGAAACAGGATGAGATCTTCGTGAGCAATCAGAACGCGACGCAGCACATGCCCGTTGATTTACTCCTTCCGGCCGGTCCAATATGTCCCGCCCGGCTCGGCCAGACAAGCGATCGGCATTAGATCTCTTTTGCCGGTCTGCACCAGGGTCAACGTTTCGAACCCTTCATCCTGCGTGCCGAAACCACCGGGACAGAGGACGATCGCGTGGACCTCTTTGACAAACAGCAGTTTGCGGGTGAAGAAGTATTTCAAATGGACGAGTTTTTCGTCCTCGGAAATGACGTAGTTGGCATCCTGTTCGAAGGGGAGCATGATGTTGACTCCCATCGACATCTTGGCTCCGGCCCCGACGTGTGCCGCCTCCATGATGCCGCCACCAGCCCCAGTGACGACCATCCAATCCTCTTTGGCCATCAGTTCGCCGAACAACCGCGCTTGTGCATACGCAGGATGATCGGGCTGGGTCCGAGCCGACCCGAAGACCGACACCTTCCGCTGCCGCCGGTACGGTGTGAAGATTTTGAACGCGTACCGCAGTTCTTTGAGCGCCCGGTTGAGGATCTTCAAATCGCCGCGGGTCGCATTGTCCCGTTCGAGCTTGTCGGCCGTCGCCTTGATCTCGGCGATCAGGCGGCTTCGTTCGATTCTTTCCGAATCGTGTTCTGTCGGCAGAACGTCCGATTCCGAAACATCCGGCTGTGCATGGTGGTGGGGGTGGGGGTCCATGGCATGATCCTCAATCCGTTCGATGAATCAGCACATCCATACCTTGCCCCGCCTCTGATGACGAACTCGCTGGCGTGAACGGCGGCCTGTTGACCGCAGCTGACACGCATTGCAACCGGACAAGGCGCGGTGAAGCAACACGGGGCAGGCTCAATCAATCCCGACATCAACCCTCTAGAGGCGGTTCCAAAACCTCTGTGTGCTTCGACTTCGTCCTGTGAATGTTGGCCGAAGACTCGCCACCAACCGGTTTTGAAACTCGTTCTAGGCGACCAAAGCATCCAACGCGTCATCGCGCGTGTCGTAGATGGCCCACAGCGTATCGAGCGCGGTGATCCGCAACAGCTCCGAGGCCATCCGGCTGGCCCCGCAAAGGACCAGTTCGCCCCCGCGGCTTTTGACGAACTTGTGGCAGCGCAGCAATAACGCAAGAAACACGCTGCCGAAGTAGCTGACGTCACTCAGGTCGAACACGACCATCGGCACTTCCTGATCGCTGAGCGGTTCCATCACGATCTCTGCCGCCTGTTCGATCAGGTCCCACCGCATCGATTCAACATTGGCGGCCGGAATAATGACGGCCACGTTGCTATGCCATTCCAACTGGAAATCTTCAGAACAATCGCTCATCTGCAACCTCGCGCGGGGAACCTCTTCGAAAACGTCAGTCCGACTCGCTGTAGCATATCGCAAACATCCGACCAGTGACACGCTCGCGTACTGCAATTCCGGCAGAACGTGAGGCGGCGGCCAGTCCAATGGGGGGGGGAACGGGCGGTCAGCCACATGGGGCATCGTTACAAGCCTTGCCGGCGGCGATACCAGTCGACCCAGGTTTGCATCCGCTCCTGATTAGACTCGTCCTGGTCCAGGCCTGCCGGAAGTCGGTCAGCCGGCACAAGCTGGGCCAAACTGTCGAGAACCGCCTGCTGCACCGTCTGGTTCTGCTCTGTCCAGCCGAGCCGAACAAGATACTCGATGAACCGGGTTTGACCCTGGGCGCCCATTTCCCGGGCGACCGCGATCCGGACTGCCGGTTCGCCATGAAAACCCAGTCTAATCAGTTCCTGCTGCCCCTGTATGTCACCCAAACGATTCATCGCGATAATCGCGGCAAAACGCACCTCCGGGCTGGAATGCCCGAGCAAAGTCCGCAAGCCGGGAAGACGTTCGCCCGTACCTTCTCGAACCACTCCATCCAGGACGACTGGGTTATTACAGTGGCCGGCTGCCTCGATGGCGGCCAACTGAACGCGGCGACTTCGGTCGCTAAACAGCGGAACAAGCCAACTGGCCGTCGACGATCGACCGTGACGTTCGAGATGACGGCAACCGAGCACGCGGATGTCGGGCCAAGTGTGATTGACGGCCAGCAACGCCAGTTGCGCCGCTTCATCCGAGGCATCTTCGAGAACAGCCGCCATGGTGTGTGTCCAGACCAAGTTATCCTGTTCGTACACCAGAAACTCGCGGAGCTGATTCACAACCGCCGGACTTAATGTCGCGGACTGTGCCGCCTGGCTGAGATCAGCCGCACCACGACGCCGGGTGACCACGTCGTCCGATCGCAACGCTTCAATCGCTTTATAGGCCGGCGATACTGTTGACAGTAACTCGAACAATGCCGCTCGCGGTTCGGCATCTGCTTCGGCCAATCGGCGTTCCAGATAGCGGACATTTTTGGGGGATAACTCTCCCAGTTCTGCAATGAGCCGCTCTTTGGCGGCCCCATTACCGGCTGCCTGTTGCCAGTCCGCAAGAACCTGATCCAACTCCTCCTGCCGATCGGGATCATGCGGAACCGTTGTGACGGGCCGAGACTCCATCAGGCCAGCTAAAGTCGTGACCGGAAGGTGAAACTCGGCAATCAGCCGGCGAGCAATTGCTGCCCGTTCTTCGGCGGGAGCATCGACAGCCAGGGGGCCGGTCTTGCCAATTCGTTTCGACAACTGGGCGACGGCCTTCACGCGTGTTCCACGGTACGATTCCCGATATGAGTGGAGCAGCAGCGGAACAGCCAATAGATCGTTCCAGTCCCTGACCGCTTCGACTGCCGCTTCCTGCACCTGCGGGTTGCGATCTGTCAGGAAGCGTCGCAATGCGAAGACCACCTCGGGAGTCGGCCAGCGATTCAGTTCGGCAGCGACCGCCGCACGAACATGGTGAGACACATCGGACT
>CALJUK010000371.1 GCA_937975745.1 uncultured Planctomycetaceae bacterium
CGCCAGAACGTAGACGGGTGTCAGCTTTCCACGCACTGTTCCGGCGTCCGATCGAGCGGCGAGGAGTTTTGCAGTGTGACCTCGTGAATCCCAGAAAGAAGTTCTTCAGCGAGACGGACGTAGCGGAATTCAGACAGCACATGTGAATTCAATTGCGACTGTGTCGATTTCGGCGCAACACCGTGACACCGTCGAAGGATTGCCTCGGCCAGTTGACGCTCATCCGCGGCTCTGACAATCTCACCACACCCGGCATCGACCACCACATCCGGATGACACCCCACCTCGTCGCTCACGATCACCGGCGTCCCGCTGGCGAGAGATTCGATTACGGCGACTCCCCAGGTTTCAGACGACGGCATCACAAACACGCGGGCGTTTGCGTACCACCGCGGCATTTCGTCCGGCTCGACGAAACCGGCGAAGTGAACTCGATCAGCGATGCCAAGTTCCATTGCACTTCGTTCAAGGTCGGCACGCAATGGTCCGTCTCCGACGATGACCAGCACGGCATCATGCTTATCGCAAGCCTGATGAAAGGCACGAAGCAACAGCTGCGGCCGCTTCTTCGGAATCAATCGCGCGGCGAACAAGACGATCGGGCGGCCGCCGTACTGCTTCAATTCTGCGGGAGGCTGCGCGCCACGCATTTTCGCGAATCGATCAATGTCCGGAACATTGGGGACTCGAACAACTGTGTCCGGATTTGCGCCGTATTCGAGGAGATATTGCTCAGCCAAGACCCCGGTAGGCAACGTACCGGCAGCGCTTCGCACGATCGACCGCACCAGCCAGTCTTTGACGAGACGTTTCAACAGAGGCGGACGGCGCAAGGACCACGTCTCGCACATCAGGTAATACGGGACGCCGAGCCGAATTGCCTCACGGACCGCCGCGAGCATCGTGAGATGGTTGTAGCCGCCGATCAGAATCGCGTCATACCGGCCTTCGCGCAGGTGACCCCGGATTGCGGGGTTCCAGAAGCAGGAGGCATCCGGGCCGCGCCACTTAAGCAGATTGCGCCCGGGCAGAAACGTTGCTCGATACCGCATCTCCCAGTCGGCTTTCCAAGGCCGGTCCGCCTTGCCACGTGCGCAGTAGTACACGTCCAAATAGTCGACGTCCGGATGTTCGGCGACGACGTTCCAGAACGGGTCGCGATACGGAGTCGGGATCGGTGTGACGACAGCGAGTCTCATACGTCGTGGTGCAAAGCCCGCTTCACAGGACGGCCCTCGGCAAGATGGTGGTAGACCTCGACTGTCCGCCGAAGGTTTTCGTTCCAGCTATGATCCTCCAGATACCCGTCGAATTCGAAGACGGCGCCGGAGGCAACCTTCTCTAGCATTTGTCCGACGCCCGACTCCAGGGCTGACTGATCATCGGGCTCAACGAGCAACCCAATTCTGTTCTGCCGGAGTGTCTCGGCCAACGTCCCCGCCGCGGACGCGAGAACGGGACGTCGGTGCGCGGCCGCAACATTGAGCACGCCGCTCTGGGATGTGAATGTTCGAGAATACGGCAACGCAACCCAGTCGGACGCCTCAAACAGATCGGGCACTTGCTCATCAGGGATGTAATCGTCGAGGAAGGTGACGCAGGAGCGGATTCCCAGCCATTCAGTTTGCCGCCGATAGTGGTCGACGCCAAGGTGCCGGCCGCCTCCGCCCCGACCCGCTACGACGAGATGCATCCGGTCTCGATAGGGAACGATCGAGGCCAACAACAACCCGAGGTTTTTCTCGTCTCGGATCTGACCGAAGAAGAGTGCGACCTGCCTGTCTTGCGGCAATCCGAGTTGCTCCCGCAACTCTGCCTGCGCTCCAGTTGCGTGACCGTAGTCGTACGGACCGTGCGGTACGATGTGAATTCGTCCTTCCGAGACGCCGGCAAAGCCAATGAGATCGTCGCGCTGCACTTGACTGTGGACAAACAGTGCATCCGCCCGTCGGTAAAATGCGCGCAATTGTCTTTCTTCGTAGCGACGGTTAACCATCGCCTTCGCACGCCGGACGTCGTGCGCCGTTGCGGTGACAATGGCGGAGGTGGCGTTGATCCAGCGCGACCACAACGGGAACGTGAGATGGTTGATATTGAAGAGATGGACAATGTCCGCATTGGTTTCGACGGCCCGCTGAACAAGCCGGCGCGGACTCGCAATCTGAGCGGCGAGAAACCGAGCCCGGCGGCGGAGCGGATTCGCGTGCCCAATCTCCTTCAGTGACGGAGTCATTCGATAGTCTGCTTCGGTCCGCCAGTCATAGCTTGGCAAACAGACCAGTTCTGCGTCGATCTCGTCACTGTCATTGAAGTGCGTCAGCAGCTCATGGGCGTAGCGGCCAATGCCTCCTCCAGGGAAGAACAGGTAGAAGAGAACCTTCAGCGCCTTCACACAGTTCTGTGAATCCTCTCGCTCAACTACGACGGCTGCATCGGATCGTTCAGCAGTCGTTCTTACCGAAGGGAGAGATGACATGGTTGAATCAGACTGCCGCGACTCCACTGCGAATGGCGGACGATGTCGCGATCTCGTATTCTTCGAGCAGCGAGTCGACGTGGGTGTCCGCGGCGAATTCTTCTTTGATCAGGTCGATTCCGGCGGCGCCCATGCGTCGGTTTTCGCTCGGTGACCACAAGAGCCGTTCCGCAGCCTGCGTGATACCGGCTGCGTCTTTTGGCGAGACCAACACACCAGTCACGCCGTCGTGCAACCACTCCCGCACGCCACCGACATCGCTGGCAATGACTGGCACGCCGCACGCTAGCGATTCTAATCCGACGATGCCTAACGTTTCGTCCCAGAGGGAAGAAAAAACTGTGACGGTCGCCTGCCGGTAATGGTCAACGATCTCATCTCGCCCCGCCCAGGGGAACAGATTCAGCCGATCTTCACAGCCGGCCGCGGAGGCGACTGACCGTACGTCTGCCTCCGACACAGCGGAGAAATTCCCCACCATTCGTCCCTGCACGTCGGCCGGCAACCGTCCTAGCGCCTCGATGAAGTACTGCCAACCTTTGTTCTCACTCAGCCTGCCAACAAACAAGAGAGTCCGCCGCTCTGGCAGAGGCCTTGGTTCCGGCGACGGCGTGGTGGGACAAACGTAGGGCAGGACGCGAATCATAGACGGTTCGATGACAGCAGCCGACAACCGACCCGCCGCTCCTTCGCTTGGGGCAATGGCCTTCTTGAACCGTTGATAGTTCTGCTGCATCCAACGCACACGGCTGTATTGCCGCCAGCCCCGGACCGGGTGCGGTGACATGCACCGCTTCGTTGCGGTCACCGCGAAACACCCAGGCCCGCATGTCCGTCTGCAGATCTCCTGTTTGCCGCGAAAGTAGTACGTCGAAGCCGGACAGAGGTAACGGTAGTCGTGACAGGTGAAGAGCGTTGGCGTCGTTTCCAGGCACGCCGCGATCGCACCGACGTTCTGGACATTGTGCAAATGCACGACATCCGCCTGATGCCGTTGAATCACACGCCTGACGGCCAGCCGCGCTTCACTTCGCCGCGAGAGATTGGGAGACCCAAGTGCAGGAATCAGTTCGGACTGACTTGCCAGCGTCTCGTCACCATCAGCGAAACCAACGATCGCCT
>CALJUK010000372.1 GCA_937975745.1 uncultured Planctomycetaceae bacterium
ATTCTATTTCCACCGCAAAGCCCAGCGTACCGCCCCCGTCCTAATGAAGTCCGTCTGCTGCATCTTCCGACACGGAGAAAAGATGCAGTCGATCGAAATCCCACCGGAATACGGCTCAATCATCGAAGAGTCCGCCACACTCGACGGGCCCATCCCGAATCCGAAAAACTCCTCCTCCAGTGACTGACCCGTCCACTGGCGACGCAGTGTAACCAAACCATGAACGCTCCCCCGGCCGATCTGCGTGTTTCACAACTGACAAAGACCTTTTCAACAGCCGTGGATCCGCTACAAATTCTGCGCGGCGTCGACTTGTCGCTTGATCGCGGCAGTGCAGTCGCCGTGACGGGGCCCTCTGGTTCTGGCAAAAGTACGCTGCTGTATATCCTGGGGACGCTCGAACAGCCGACCTCCGGGCAGGTGCAAATCCTGGGAGAAGACCCCTTCTCGCTGCCATCCAATCAACTGGCCGATTACCGGAATCAGTCTGTTGGATTCATCTTCCAGGACCACCACCTGCTTCCTCAGTGCACTGTCCTGGAGAACGTACTACTGCCGACGCTCCCCGGATCGGGAACGACGCCCGAGCAGATCCAACACGCCCGCGAGTTGCTCGACCGGGTCGGCCTCTCCGGCCGAATCGAGCATCGGCCCGCACAAATCTCCGGGGGAGAGCGCCAGCGGGTCGCCGTCTGCCGGGCTCTGATCAATCGGCCGACGTTGCTGTTGGCCGACGAACCGACCGGTAACCTGGATCGCAAAACAGCCGACACAATCGGAACACTGCTGCTGGAACTCGGGCAGGAGTCCAACGCCATCCTTCTGTGTGTGACGCACAGCGAGGAACTGGCAGCCCGGTTTCCCCGTCAATTCGAGCTTCAGGACGGTTTGCTCGTGGAGAAGGAAAAGTGACTTTCAATCGTTTGTTTCTCCGCAGTCTATTGTTTTACTGGCGGACCAACCTGGCCGTTCTGCTGGGTGTCGTCGCCGCCGTGAGCGTCATTGCGGGAGCCCTCATCGTGGGAGACTCGGTCCGGGAGAGCCTCCGCGCGATGACTCTCCAACGACTGGGAAAGATTGACTTCGCAGTCAGCGGGCATCGATTCTTCCGGGAAGAATTGGCCGACGAGCTGAACCGGGCCACGTTCAAAGATGGACAGGCCGCGGGACAATTCGCACCGGCACTTTCGCTTCGTGCCGGATTGACCCACGCGACAGATGACACCACAACACGTGTTGGCGACGTGAATCTCTTTGGTGTCGACGAACGGTTGTGGAACCTCTGTGAGCATGGCGACTTCCCGCCACCGGCCGACCGGGAGATCATTCTCAACCAGCGAACAGCCGACAACCTGCAAGTGAAAGTCGGCGACGAACTGAGTGTCTGGATCGAAGTTCCGGAGACAATTCCCCGCGAGTCGCTGCTCGGTGACCGGGACGAAACAACGCGCGAGCTGACCCTGACCGTCGCGCACATTCTTCCGCCTGAGTTGGGTGTCGGTCGACTGGACTTGAACCCGAGCCAACAACTCCCGTTGACCGCATTTGTCGCGTTGGATTCGCTGCAGGAAACACTCGATCTGGCGGAAGTGCGCCCTTCCCGTCGCGATCCACAGGGAGCACCGGCCCGCATCAACAGTTTGTACATTTCGGCCGCCGAAGGAATACCCGCGGTTGGTCCCAACGCGCCTGCTTCGGCGGTCACCTTAACCGGCATTCTGCAAAATCAACTGCAACCCTCCGACCTTGGACTCATCCTCCGCGAACATCCCGATGGCGAGTTTGTCTCGCTGGAATCGCAACAGATGATTCTCGAGTCGGCACTTGAGAGTTACGGCCGCGACGTGGCCAAGGCGATCTCCGGCCAGGTCGACCCGGTGCTGGTCTACATCGCCAACGAAATCGCCCGTGTTCCAACTGACGAGGACAATCAGCCGGCCGAGCCTGCGGTGTTTTCGATGTACGGTGTTGTCGCGGGGTTAGACCTTGCTGCGAAGGAACCGTTCGGCGAGTTCACATTTGTTGGCCCAAGACCGAAACTGCCATTGGCGGACGACGAAGTCGTGATCAACGAATGGTTGGCGGAAGACCTGCGGGCGAACGTCGGCGACCGGATTCGGATGACCTATCATCTGGTGGGAAGTCATGGAGAACTTCCCGAAGAGGCCGTCGAGCTCACTGTGAAGGGAATCGTAAAACTCGAAAAGGCGGCAGCCGATCGGTCGATCACGCCCGAGGTGAAAGGCATTACCGACGCCGAGACATTCGCCGACTGGGAACAGCCGTTCCCGATGGATCTCGGCCGAATCACTCCGCGAGACGAAAAATACTGGGACATGTACCGAGCGACGCCGAAGGCGTTTCTTTCACTCGCGCAAGCCCAGAAATTGTGGAGCAGCCGCTACGGCAAACTCACCTCGCTGCGGATTGCCGGCCCGCCCGGGATGACTCTGGGCGCTTTGAAGCTCGAACTCATGGATAGGATGCACCACTCTCTCGATCTGCAAACTCTGGGGCTGGCCGTTCTACCTGTGAAATGGCAAGGACTACAGGCGGCATCCGGAACGACAGACTTTGCCGGCCTGTTTATCGGATTCAGCTTCTTTCTCATCCTCTCCGCGGCTGTCCTGGTCGGGTTGATGTTTCGGCTGGGTGTCGAACAGCGCAGTCGAGAAATCGGCCTGCTGTCGGCCATCGGCTTCCGGGGAAGCCAGGTTCGCCGAGTGATGCTCTCCGAGGCGGCCTGTGTGCTTGTTGTTGGGTCCGTTGTCGGCGGGCTTACAGCAATTGGATACGCGCAGCTGATGGTCTACGGCCTGAAGACCTGGTGGGTCGGTGCCATCGGTACGCGGTTCCTCGGCGTCTCGGTTACTCCACAGAGCCTGGTCGTCGGGGAATCGATCGGTTTGGTCGTGGCGGCCATCGCCGTCTGGTGGGCCATGCGTGAGTTGCGGCGTGTCTCGACACGTGACCTGCTGATGGGAAATTCGCGGCGTGAGCTGACTGCCTCGCAGACAGCCAGTCGCAGCCACTGGAACGCCCGCATGGCTGGCATCGAAGCGTTCCTGGCCGTCGGGCTGCTCGTCGCTGTCTTGGCGAGGCTGATTCCCAGCCAGGAGGCGTTTTCCGGATTCAGTTGGCAAGTGGTCTCGTTCTTCCTGGTCGGTGTCTTGCTGCTGGCGTGCAGTTGGAGCAGTCTGGGGGCTGTCCTCGATTCCGACGTGGCGTTGGCCGTCAAAGGGGCCGGACTTCCCGCCGTCCTGCGGTTGGGAGCACGCAACGCGGCCCGTAACAGATCCCGTAGTGTGATGACCGCCGGCCTGATTTCGTCGGCTGCATTTGTCATCGTCGCTGTCGCCGCCGGGCGGCAGGACCCGGTTGGCATCAAACCGGATCTGAATTCCGGCAACGGCGGTTTCACACTTGTGGCGGAGGCAAGCACACCGCTTGTGGCTGATTTGAACACCGTCTCCGGCCGTGCCAAATTGAACCTGGATGCAAAACTGGATGACGCGGCCAAACGGGTCCTGGGGCAAGCACACTCCATCCCATTCCGAATGAAGCCGGGCGAAGATGCCAGCTGCCTGAACCTGTACC
>CALJUK010000373.1 GCA_937975745.1 uncultured Planctomycetaceae bacterium
TCGGCCTGATGGAAGTCCAGAACGGGAAGGCCCACGACGACTACGGGCTCGTCCTCGGTCTGCGGAACTCGCACGACAAGTCGTTTCCGGCCGGACTCGCATTGGGAAGCGGCGTCTTCATTTGCGACAATTTGGCCTTCAGTGGCGAAGTGACAATTGCTCGCAAGCACACCCGGTTCATTCAACGGGATCTGCCTGGTCTCGTGAGCCAGGCAATCGGTCGCCTCGTCGACATGCGGGCGAAGCAGGACCAGCGGATCGAGGCGTACAAGAGCACACGGATCAGCGACCGAGCGGCTCACGATTTGATCGTTCGCAGCCTGGATGCCCAAGCGCTGCCGGTGACGCAGGTGCCAGAGGTCACAGGCACTGCACGGGCTGATGGATGCGGTGTGCGGGCTGGCGGTGTAGTTGGTCTACCGCAATGTTTTCGCGATACGGAAACCCGGGTTTATTCCTCGGTTGCTGGGATGGTCGCGAAGGCGATCGGCTGTTCTCATGTCAAACGCTCCGCTGAAAAATGCGCCGCCGCGCAAGACTCGCCGACGATTGCCATGTATCGTTGACTCAACCGGAACGTCGTCAATTGCTGTGTCGGTGGTTGCTGGATAATTTGCCCACTCGTCGTTGCACCACTCATAGACGTTGCCATACATGTCGAACATGCCAAAATCATTCGGTTTCAGGGTTGCCACAGGCCATGCCACCTGGTTTGAATTCTCGACATACCAAGCGTATTTCGGCAGCAAGCCCTGGTTGGAACCGTAGTATCGGCTTGTTGCAACATCTGCACGACAAGCGAATTCCCACTCCGCCTCGGTGGGCAGACGATAACCTCTCAGATTCAAGAAGTCCGCCCTTAGTTTCATCCCGGACGCATACGTGCCGTTTGCATTCTGTTCGTAACACCACTCTACTTCGCTGATTCCCTCCTGCTCACTGAGCCAATTGCAGTAGGCAGCTGATTCGTACCAGAAGACGCCTCCGATCGGGCCATCTTCATGCGGATGTCGATGCATCTCGGACTGACTCCAACCCTCATGGAATGACAGGAATTGCTGTTTCGTGACCTCGCGGTTGGAGATCGCGAACCGCCTCCCAATGCTTCGCCGATGCAAGGCTTCGTCGGAATCACGGTCGGGCTCCGTCGTCGGCGATCCCATTAGGAACTCTCCGGCATCGAGGATCACAAGAGTCTGGCCCTGCGTGTTTATCCACCACTGGTTTCCAGTTCCTTTACCACTGACGATTTCCCCTGCACTTTGCTCAAGCTCCTGGTTAGCAGCCGCAATCTGCCTTTCGCACCCCCATTTCCGCAACAGCCAATCGATGGCGGCGTGCAGGCCTGCGTCAGGTTCGTTGCGGTAGTCCTTCAAGAGCTTGTCTTGCAAGGCAGTCTGTTGTTCTTCGGGCAGATCATCTTCATCGAACTCCCCCAGACAAAGCAGTAGGGCTCTCTTCACTGACTCGTCCGCTTCTACTTCGTAACGGTCAGCGATCATTTTGAATTTCCCGCCCCGAGGGCTCAGCCAGTGAATGACGTACGTCCGCATCCGGGGGTCCGGGCTATGTTTCAAGAGTGGCCAGACGTTCTCAGCTGCCCCCAATCGCAACAACATGACAGCGGCATTGGCCTGGCGCATCGCCAGCGCCTCCTTGTCGGACTCACTGGCGTCTTGCGCTAACCTTCTGGCGATTTCGGATTCGGCGAGTGCAACCGCTTCTTCGTAATGCCCGGCGAGTTTGTCGAAAAGCGGGACAAATTGCTGTGTGCTCGCGTCCGCCAGCAAATCAAAAAGCGAATTCGGGTTGTCGTTCAAGTAGTCTGCCAATGCATCCGTGGCGAGGCCTCGGACTTGCATGTCTCGGCTGTCGTCACGGTAAATCTCACTCAATGCAGCAATGAGATGTTGTTTTACGGGATGAAGAGCGACCCGCCACGGCAAGAGTTCGGACGGCAACACAGTAACGAGATGTTCCACGACAAACTCTACGAATCCTTCGTCATTCCAATACTCATTCTCGGGATCGTATGTCGCCAAAGCACAAGCCGCCCGAAATCGGACCTGATCCTCGGCCTGCTCATCTACGGCAACGGGCCAAAGCGCTTCACGTGCGTACTCTTGGTGCGGAATGAGTGCGTCTCGAACGACGGAGAATTGATGTGCAGTCACGCTTGAGATCTGTCTCGTCAGATACTGACGGCGGTCCGGATCGACCGGCAGCAACGCGAGAGCTAGGTGAAGTTTGTCCGTCGATCCATCAGCGGCTTGGTCGATCTTTCTCTCCAGCATTGGGTCGACCCAACTTCGGAATTCTCGCATCTGATCGACAACCATCGGAACCTGTGTCGTGTCTGCGGAGCTGAGAGAATCGACGAGACCGGCGGCGTGAGCCGCATTCCGGCTTCTGATCGCGAGCAATGACCCGACGACCACGATCCCGATGACCAGCAATGATAGTGCGGTGACCGCCCGCCTGCGTCGGCACCACAGCCAGGTGCGCTCCACTCGACTGACGGGACGGGCCTTGATCGGTTCTTTTCTCAGCCACCGACGAAGGTCATCCGCCAGCTCGGCAGCCGTCTGATACCGGCGATCCGACTCCTTCCGCAGACACTTCAGACATATCGTCTCTAGGTCGCGAGGGACGTTCGAGTTCAACTTGCGAGGGCTGGGTGGATCATCATTGACTACCTGATGCAGCAACATCCGTGTGTCACCCCGGAACGGTCTCTCGCCGGTCAGCAGCAGAAACAAGACAGCGCCCAGAGAGTAAATGTCCGACCGGGCATCCGCCGAATGCGAGGCTCCCAACGCTTGTTCAGGCGACATATACGCCGGTGTTCCCAGCACATTCCCGTCTGCCGTCATCGTAATTTCGCCCGCTTCACGCTTGGCCAGACCGAAATCCATTACGTGTGGCTCTCCGTCGTCATCCAGCATGATGTTCGACGGCTTGACGTCACGGTGAATCACACCTGCCTGATGTGCATGATGCAACGCGTCGGCAATCTTCGCGCACAACTCCGCTGCTTCTCGCACGGTTGTCGGTCCAGCTGTCAATCGACTGGAAAGTGACACCCCCTGAATGAAGTCGCTGACGATGTAGACAGTGTCAGCGTCCCGGCCGACTTCATGGATGCCGACGATTCCAGGATGCTTCAACTGAGCCGCTGCCCGTGCCTCGCGGAGGAACTTCTCGGTTTCTTCGGCTGACAGCTGCCCTTGTCGAGGAATCTTGACTGCAACTGTCCGATCCAATTCGGTGTCCTGAGCTTTCCAGACCGCGCCGAACGCACCGATTCCGACTCGCTCCAATAGCTCAAAGTGGCCGATCGCCTCGTGATCGCCCTGTGAGAAACTCACTGTATCATCGGTGAGCAGGCTGAAGCTGCTCCCGCACGTCGGGCAGACCACCTCCGACAGAGAGGACTCCTCCAGGAGTTCGATCGGGTTACGACAGTGTGGGCAGCGAACGTGCATTGCCCTTTAAGAATACTCCGAACCGCGCTGAAATTCAGCAACAACTCCAACAACGCAGGAGACCTGCCTATGCGACTTGCCGCCCAGATCAAGGGCGGGTATTACCCCGCTC
>CALJUK010000374.1 GCA_937975745.1 uncultured Planctomycetaceae bacterium
TAGTTCATAATTTCTCGGCGGAAGTCGTCCTTGCGGGTATCGGGGATGTCAATCCGCTCTTCGATCGACCGCATCAGCCGTTCATCCGGTTCTTCGTCTTCGCCGGTAAACCGGTTCCGAACTCGCTCTTTCTGCGTGTAAGCCTTCACGCTGTCGATGTAATTGGCACACAACCGTGTGAGCGCTTCCTCATCAGCTGCAATGGCCCGCTGGACCTCGTTTTTCACGATGTCGGTGTATTCCTCTTTGACGACTGCGACCAACTGGCGGTATTGCTCGCGCGTGTCTTCATTGGGGATCAGCGAGTGATGCTTCAGACCTTCCTCGAGTTCATTGAGCACCATGAACGGGTTCAAGCTGGTTGCCGTCGGATTCGTGACGAGCGCGTTGGAGATCTTGTCCTGCACATAACGGGGAGAAATACCCACCATGCCTTCGGTTTTGGCTTCCCGGCGAAGTTGAGCCACGTTGTCGCTGGTAAAGCCAGGAAGTGTTTTGCCGTTATACAATTTGAGCTTCTGCAGCAGCGTCAGGCCGTGATGCTTGGGCTCTTCGAGTCGCGTCAGGACGGCCCACATGGCGGCAATTTCGAGGGTGTGCGGGGCGATGTGCTTTCCGCGGACACGTCGTTGGTTATAGTCCTTCTCGTAAATTTTGATTTCTTCTGAGAGGCGGGTGACGTAGGGAACGTCGATCTTGACCGTCCGGTCGCGGAGCGCCTCCATAAACTCGTTGGATTGCAGTTTGCGGTATTCGGGTTCGTTGGTGTGTCCAACGATGACTGTGTCGATGTCAGTCTGGGCAAATTTCTTGGGTTTGATCTTGTGTTCTTGTGACGCGCCCAGCAGGTCGTACAGAAACGCGACGTCCAGCTTGAGGACTTCGATGAACTCGATCACTCCACGGTTTGCGACGTTGAATTCGCCGTCGAAGTTGAAGGCCCGCGGATCGCTGTCGCTGCCGTATTCGGCGATCTTGCGATAGTTGATGTCGCCGGTGAGTTCGGTCGAGTCCTGATTCTTCTCGTCTTTGGGTTGGAATGTGCCAATTCCAATGCGATCCTGTTCCGACAGGAAGAATCGCTTGACGACGACATCCTGCTGTAGAACCTTGGACCAATCCCCGTCGTATTTTTCCAGTCGTTGTTGAAAGTAGAACCGGCTGAGCGGGCAGACTTCACCTGTCAATTCGACCTTATAGTCGTCTTCGGCAAGGCCCTCATTCAGGTAGGCGAGGACTTCCGGACGGTCAGTTTCGGGTATCAACTGCAGCGGCTCACCGTGCATGGGATCCCAGGTGACTGTCCCGTCTTCCTCTTTCCAGCCGAAGGTGTAGATGGCACCTTCGTCACTGCGGCTGTAGCGTTCGAGACCTCGCTTAATCAATCGGGCGATAGTGCTTTTGGAGCTGCCGACCGGTCCGTGCAGCAACAGGACGCGACGTTCGGCCCCGTATTTCAACGCGGCACTTTTGAAGACGTTGACAACCGACATCAGCGTTCGGCTGAGGCCGAAAATGGCGTCGCGGCCATCGTTGTCCGGATCGTCAAAGAAGCGATACCGGGTAACCGGAGACCTTTTGGAATCTTCGCCCGCATACGTGCC
This sequence comes from uncultured Planctomycetaceae bacterium, assembly GCA_937975745.1. Classification (GTDB taxonomy): domain Bacteria; phylum Planctomycetota; class Planctomycetia; order Planctomycetales; family Planctomycetaceae; genus CALJUK01. The sequence goes on from CALJUK010000374.1 coordinate 1,605, forward strand.
ATACGCCATCACCATGTCGTAGAGACGTTCGTATGCCGAGCGGGTCACACGTGGAGTTTGCTTGACGATATCAAGGTATTCCTCGAACGACCCCTGCCAGTGCTTCTGGCGGAAAACGTCCGGCCGTTGTCGCTCGGAAATGCGTTCTAGAAAGGTGTGACTGGCTCCCATCGAACCTCTCCTTCCATTGCCGAAGTTGATGTTCCGAAGGAACAGAAGCGAACTTGCGGCCCCAAAGATGTGTGCGAGCGCATACAAGCACTCCTCCTGTTGTTGACCAATGAAGTCAGCAGCGGGAGGTGATGGCGACCGTCCATGGTCAGCGCCGTCATGTTAAGTGGGAATTGCTCGAACGCTTATGCTGCCTGGTGAGGCAAACTTTTCTGCCCTCGAAGTCGAACTGCCCCGTGCGGAACGAGGAGGGACACCCTGCGTGGCCGTTCGGCTGACAAACCACACAGATCCGTTGGACACCGTAAATTATCGCAAGTTTGGGATTTGTGGCAATATCAATGCGTTTCGATGAGTCTCCGGACGGAGCGAACGGGAGGACTTCCAGCCGCTCTATCGTCACGGACACGTGAATCAAAGATGAGGTTCCCAACGAACTTGAGACGTTTTCCCAAGGGGGATCGTGATCGCGAAATGTCCCGTGCGACACCCCATTCGAAAACGGATGTTGGCACCGGTTTTCGGCAGCGCGACATTTCGGCAGGACGCCAGAATCTGCAGACAGTCGCAGTGGTCCGCTTGCAGTTAAGACCGATCGTCCTGTGATGGTTGCTCCGAAGCTCCGGACCGCAGGAGCACCAGCATGGTCAATCCCAGCGGAATCAGGTACGGACTTTCGAAGCAGATCCACGATCCGGGCATCTGCTCGTACCAGCTGATCGCCAACAGGCATCCGCCGGTAACGACGCTGCAGAGTGCCCAGCATGCGACGCAGACTCGATAGCGGTTGATGTCGCTGGCGAAAATCAGAGTAAAGACTCCCGTCATCCCGTACAGCATCGGTTGGGACCGGGTCAGGTATCCCATCAGGGGAATGTCGGGCAAATCGCCCAATCCCAAGATGCCGTTCCAATGGTTCATCCACGAGTACGGCAGCAGCATTGCCGGGAAACCCAGCAACAGGATCACCCCGTTTAAGCGGAGTAAGCGAGCTAGCCAGACATCTGCTGCCTTCACCTGTAAGTCCTCTGCAGCCGGGTGAACAATTCACGGACCATCCGTTCCAATGTCGGCAGGGCGTCCTGCGGTGTGGCACAGTCGATGTCGTGCACCGTCCAATATTCGACCCGTTCGGCCCACTCGGGGAAGTCGCGTTCCATCAATGGCCTATGCTCGCTTTCTTTGAGCGCCACAATGTGGCCGGCGGCGGCGAAGTCTGTCACAGACGCTTCCTGGGGAAAACGTAGCGTTGCCACGCGATCGGCGACGATTCGCAATTGTTCGAGGCGTTCCAGGGTGTGCAGCGATATCGGACCGACGTTCGCCGGTGTGAGTGCCAGTCCGCGCGAGTCTGCCTGCCAGGGGAGTGGCGTCAGTTCGGCCAGGTGATTGAACAAAATTTCGGCGAAGCGGCTGCGGTAGTAGTTCCCGCTGCAAAGAAAGAGAAGTGTGGCAGGCGGATGGCCATCCGGAGACGAGTTCACAGGGTTCACTCCACGCAGGAGACGGAGAGCGCGGTGGGCAACCTGGGGATTGAACCGAACTGCCGCAGGGGATGCAAGCGGTCTTGAGATATCGGGTCCGCAGCCGTTGTCGTATGGGTTCTGACGACACCTGCAGAAATAGGGGCTGGCGAATCCGGTCAGAAGAATTCAGAATACGCTCAACGGCACATTCTGTCTCATTCGAAGCGAGCTGAATCTATGCGCCCGATCTGCCTCATTCCATTGGCCATCACGAGCTTCCTGCTGTACGGTACCGGTTCTGTTGCGAGGGCGGAGAAGCAGACCAACGAGAACGGGATGCGTCGGCTGATCGCGTGGGAAACCCGACAGCTGAGCGATACGTTCTTCAGCGAGGGGGCGACCGTCGGTGACATCGATCGAGACGGGCACGTGGATGTCATCTCGGGTCCGTTCTGGTATGCGGGTCCCGACTTCGTCAAGCAGCATCCGTTCGCACCTCCCAAGGGGTTCGATCCGCATGGCTACTCCGACAACTTCTTTGCATTCGTCGACGATTTGGACGGCGACGGCTGGCTGGACATTCTGGTTCTGGGATTTCCCGGGAAGGACGCTGCCTGGTTCGAGAATCCTCAGGGCAAAGAACGCTTCTGGGAACGTCACTCGATTCTGGACATCGTCGACAACGAGTCCCCGACCTATACCGATCTGACCGGTGACGGGAAACGCGAGATCGTTTGCAGCCGCGACGGCTACTTCGGCTATGCCTCGCCCCATACCGACGATCCTCGTCTGCCGTGGAAGTTTCGGGCGATCTCCGATCAATCAGCTGGCGGTCGCTACACGCACGGCTTAGGTGTTGGAGACGTGAATGATGATGGTCGGCTCGATCTGCTCGAAAAATCGGGCTGGTGGGAACAACCGGGGGAGTTGAATGACGGAAGAATCTGGCAGAAGCACTCCGTTGTGTTTTCTGCGGCTGGCGGTGCCCAGATGTTCGCGTACGACTTCGACGGCGATGGCGACCAGGACGTGCTCACCTCGCGTGCTGCCCACGGTTACGGTCTCGTGTGGTACGAGCAGACCGTCGGAAAGGATGGTCCACAGTTCGAACCACATCTGATCATCGGCGAGACACCGGATGAGAACCCGTACGGCGTCTGCTTCTCGCAGATTCATGCAGTCGAACTGGCTGACATCGACGGCGACGGTGTGCGGGACATCGTCACGGGGAAACGGTTCTGGGCACATGGCCCGACAAAAGACCTCGATCCGACAGCCGCCGCAGTTGTGTATTGGTTTCGAACGGTTCGCAGTGACGACGCAGGTGAGGCAAAGTCGACCGCTGTCAGCTTCGTGCCGCATTTGATCCACAACAATTCGGGGATCGGCGTTGAAGTCAAAGCTCGCGATCTGAACGGCGATGGGCACCTCGATGTTGTTGTGGGGAACAAGGCAGGGACCTTCGTGCATTTTCAGCGGAGGCAGGTCGTCACGGCAGAGAATTGGCAGCGTGCCCAGCCGGTTCCAGATTCAGCGGCCGCTCGGCCGTTGCAGCGCGGCATTGCGAGATACGATGGGCTACCGCCGGAAGAAGCCGCCCAGGCCATGACCGTCCCGGAAGGCTTCCAGGTCGAACTGGCCGCTGGCGAGCCGCAGATTCATCAGCCGATCGCGCTCACGATCGACGAGCGGGGCCGACTCTGGATTGCCGAAGCGCACACCTATCCGGTCCGTGCTCCGGAAGGAGAGGGACGCGACAATATTGTCATCCTGGAGGACCGGGACAAAGACGGCCGGTTCGAAACGCGAAAAGAGTTCATCACTGGTTTGAATCTGGTGAGTGGCCTGGAAGTCGGCTTCGGCGGTGTCTGGGTTGGGGCGGCTCCGTATTTCCTGTTCATCCCGGACCGGGACGGCGACGATAGGCCGGACAGCGAACCTGAGATATTGCTTGACGGTTGGGGTTACCAGGACACGCACGAAACTCTCAACGCGTTCAACTGGGGTCCCGACGGTTGGTTGTACGGCTGCCAGGGGGTGTTTACCCATTCGAAAATCGGGAAACCCGGGACACCCGACAACGAACGAATCCCGCTCAACGCGTGTGTCTGGCGGTACCATCCCGTCCGGCATGACTTCGAAATCTTCGCCTGGGGGTCGAGCAATCCGTGGGGTGTGGACTTCAACGATCACGGACAGGCATTTATCTCGGCCTGTGTGATTCCGCATCTGTATCACGTGATTCAAGGCGCCCGTTATCACCGGCAGGCGGGCAAACACTTCGATCCTTACATTTTCGGCGACATCCCCACAATTGCCGAACATCTGCACTACACGGGTAGCATCCGCGACCACGCCTGGTGGGGACGCGACAAGCCGGTGGACAACCTCGACACCGACAAGGCAGGGGGTGGACACGCCCATTGTGGCGCGATGATCTATCTGGGGGACAACTGGCCGACGGCCTATCGCAACCAGATTTTCATGAACAACATTCATGGCAACCGCGTGAATATGGACCGCCTGGAACGTCGTGGGTCCGGATATGTGGGCAAACGGGGAGCCGATTTCCTCTTCTCGAATGATCGCTGGTATCGAGGGATCAATCTCCGCTACGGCCCCGACGGAGGGGTGTACCTCATCGACTGGTACGATCCAAACGCCTGCCATCGACGCACGCCCGAAACTTGGGACAGAACCAACGGTCGCGCTTATAAAGTGACCTATGGCAAGACGAAGCCGGTCGACGTCAACCTGTCGGCCATGGCAGATGGAGATCTGGTCGAGCTGCACGAACGACAGAACGACTGGTATGTCCGGATTGCTCGACGGATCCTGCAGCACCGTGCAGCCGAGAAAACCCTCTCTGCCGAGGCGATTGCAGAACTTCGTCGCCGGCTGACCGAATCGACGGACATCACGCGCGAACTCCGGTACTTGTGGACGTTGCACGCAGTTGGAGGACTCGATGAAGGTCTGGCCATCGAATTACTCAGTCACCCAAGCGAGTACATCCGGGGCTGGACGGTGCAACTGCTGGCCGAACCGTCTGCCGTCTCGCCGCGTGTTCTGGCGGCATTCAATGAACTCAGCCGTAGCGAGCGGACGCCGTTCGTGCGGCTGTATCTGGCGTCGGCGCTTCAGCGTCTTCCGGTGGATCAACGGTGGGACATTGCCGAGGCACTTGCCAGCCAGGGAGACGACGCCCTGGATCACAACCTTCCCTACCTGATCTGGTACGGCGTGAAGGACCTCGTTCCGACCGATCCGCGCCGGGCTCTCCGGTTGGCCTCCACCTCCCGGATTCCTCTTGTGACCGAGTACATCTACCGCCGCGCGGCGGCCGAACCGGAAACATTGAAGGCCTTGCTTGTGGCATTGGGGGGCGAGGCGAATCTGCTGCGTCAGAAACTGATGCTGAACGAGTTGGTGGCGGCGTTGCGGACACGAGCGAACGTCGACATGCCGTCCGATTGGCCAGCCGTCTATGCGAAACTGTCAGAGCATACCGATGCAGAACTTCGGCAGCAGGCCCAGTTTGTCACCGTGAAGTTCGGCGACAAGTCACTCTTTCCGGCGCTGCGGGAAATCGTCGCGGGTCAGAAGTCGGAGAAATCCTC
>CALJUK010000375.1 GCA_937975745.1 uncultured Planctomycetaceae bacterium
CGTCACCGCTCGCGCGATGAATGCGGCGTTTACTGACGACGCTGGCTCGATCTGGTGTCTGCGTCACGTGTTCTTGGAGAAACGTGGCTTTGCTCAGGGGACAGTCAGTTACGGCAGGTGTCACATCGGCTGCTCTGCGATCGGTAGCAGAACAAGGCGTCCGTCCGACAGACCGCCGACCACCAACGGAGGTTCGGTGAGAACGGACAGGCATTCGACGGGAGTCGCAAAAATGCTCCCCAATCTGATGCGAGTGGCGATGTCTGTTTGCTGACGCGTTTCACCCGTCTGCCCATCGATCGCAATGATCGTCCTGTTCCGGGCCAACCAGATGATTTCGCCATCCCCTCCGGAAACGATCGCCGAGAACGGTCCCTCCGGGATAGGCAGCGGCTCACCGACGCTCTCCCAACGCTTCGAATCTTCGGCCCAATCCCATCTCAGCAGCGTCCCCCCTGGCAGGGCCAGGGTGAGTCGCTCGTCCGTGGTAAAACATATCTGTGCGCCCCGGTACTCAAGGGCGTTGGCTAACTCATACGAAAGCGTCGATGTGCCGTCTTGCTCCATAACGGTAAGTCGGCACGGCTCTGCCGATCGGCGATTCACCTCGTTTTGCGAAGTGACGGCGAAATGCCTGGACCGCGGCGAGATCGCAGTGACGCCGGTGAACCCACCGAAATAGTCCGCGCTCTGTGTGACTCTCTGCAGGCCGATGTCGAAGGTGAGCAACTCCTTGCTTGCACTGAAGTAGACAAGATCATTCTCGATCAAAGTCATCTGTAAGACGGTCCCGCGTACCGGTAATTCGATGAAATCCTGCGTCAACTCCTTCAGGCTGACTCTGACGGCTCCATCGATCTCCGTAGTGCGTGAGAAATCAGCGAGGTTCCCGGCGGCGAGGACGTACTTCCCGTCCTGCGAGAAGGTCAAACATCGCAGCCCTCCTTCACGAGGTGCGAAAAGGTGTTGCGCTTGCAAGTCGTCAGTGGGTCGGACGATCACACGTCCATCGTCACCAACCGATACGAGGGTCTTGCCATCGGGAGACACGCCCACGTCCCGAACCGGTTCAGCATGTCCGTCGAGGTAGGTCAGCTCCCCACCGCTCGCGTCCGCGATCACTGTCGAAACGAGCAGCAAGGCTGCTGCCAACCGTTTCCCAATTTTCGGTGGATGCCACGGGAAACTCATCTCAACCTCGATAACGCGGACCGCACGGCCGTCGCCGCTGGCGCGGCTGAGTCGCAGACCGTGCTTGGAAATCGACTCTATCAAGTATCGAGACGCAGCTCCACGATCAAGGCGATCTGGCACGATGCGGTTGGACGCAGTGGGCGGCACTGCGCTGCCGTCTTCGGATTCGAATTCCTCGGCGGCTCCTCTTTTATTCCGCCAGATACGATCGTCGCTCTTCGTCCCGATGATAAAGTGCGTTTCGGGTAACAGGCTCTCCACCTGAAACTGTTGTGAGTGCCCGGACCGTCTCCGGGTGAAGCGACGCATCGAGTCGAAAGACTTTCAGGCTGTCTGCAAACAGAACCGCAGGACCAGCGCGATGCGAGCTGGAAATGCTGGGGCTTGTTGCGTCGTTGACAACGAAACTCATCTCGTCCACTGACAGGTCGCGCGGCTCCATCCAGTGAATCCCCGCGTCTCCGGCTTCAACGATCAGGATCGTATTCTCTTTCCCGTCAGTGATGTCCTCCATCGATCTTGTCCCGCCGGGGGGGAAGGCTGTATCGGGGCCGACGATCACGACGTAATCGGTATACGGACGCTCGTGGGAGTGCGGCCCGTTGGGACAGTAGAAATACTCGCATTCCCGCGCCAGGGTGCGATTGTTCGGGCCGTCCCATGGTTCTGTGAAGTCATACCTGTTGTAGACGTCAGCGTGGTCGATGTACGGGAGAATGAGCACTCGCCAACTGTGCATCGGGACGCCATTGGCATCGCTCACGTAGGCAGGGGGATACGATCCGAATTCGTCGTGGTAGTTGTAAAACGCCAAATGGAGCTGATTCAGTCGGGATTCGCAAAGCATCTGGCGAACAATGACACGCTGCTGCCTGATCCAGACGCCAACAAGCGCGGCGAGACCGACCAGTACGAATAAAGCGATCAGACCTCCGACGCGAAACCGGCGCTGTTCCCCACTGTCAGTGCTCATCGCACAATTCTTCTGAGGGTTTCACCTGCTCAACAGAGTTTCCCCTGACACGATGTCGCATCGTGGGAACCACCGCGAATTCCGCCGTCAATTCTGCCCGATCACTCCAGAACCAGCAACGGCAATCAACCCTCCGCGGCTCC
>CALJUK010000376.1 GCA_937975745.1 uncultured Planctomycetaceae bacterium
GTGGTGGCGCCGCCACCCGGGCTGATGCCGGCGCAATTCTCGATGGAAGAATTGTGGCGCTGCGAGGCCTGGGGGGATACCAGCTGCTGGCAGATGCGACATCGCCACAGGCGGTCGAACAGCTTCGGGCAAAAAAGAAACGGCCGTCGAAGCCGCTGGCTGTCATGGTGGCCGGTCGACGCGAGGCCGAACGCTATGCGATCCTGAACGACGCCGAGCGACAGTTACTGCAGAGTCCAGCTGGTTCAATCGTTCTTCTGGCTACGAGCGAAGGGCTTCACCGCGGGTCCATTTGCGCCTCTGTGACAGCAGGACTGAACACGATTGGACTGATGCTGCCCACAACGCCGCTGCACTCTCTTCTGCTCGATCGTCTTGACAGACCGCTGATTTGCACCAGCGCTAACGTCGAAGGAGATCCGCTAATCTTTGATTCGCGAGCCGCTGCCGAGCAACTCCCGGCGCTCGCCGACGTCGTTCTGAATCATAACCGGCCGATCCGACGCCCAATCGACGACAGTGTCGTTCGGGTGATGGCGGGCCATGCGACAGCCATTCGTCTGGCGCGGGGCTATGCCCCCTTGTCGTTGGAGATCGAAACCGACCGGCCGATCATTGCGTTGGGCGGCCACCTGAAAACATCGGTCGCGATCAGCAACGGTGTGCAGGCCGTCCTGGGACCACATCTCGGTGACCTGGAAACGCTGGCCACACGTGAGCGATACGTCGAGCATGTCGCCGAGTTGCGACAACTCTACAACAGCGACGATCCGAACTTCGTCTGCGACCGACATCCAGATTACTTCACATCGCAGTGGGCTGCCGGCCAGTCACGACAAGTCCTGCAAGTCAATCACCATCATGCGCATATCGTGGCCGGCATGTGCGAGCAGGGCTGGCTCGATCGTGCTGTGCTCGGTATTTCGTTTGATGGGACAGGTTTCGGCAATGACGGCACGATCTGGGGAGGCGAGATCCTGCGGGTGACGGTGGATCACTTCCAGAGGATTGGAATGTTGCGTCCCTTCAGTCTTCCCGGAGGCGAGCACGCCGTTCGTGAACCGTGGCGAGTGGCGACAGCGCTCGTCTATGCAGCAGCGGGAGAAGACCAGGCCGCGCGGCTTCGCTTCCGCGACGGAGATCCGAAGTCCCTGTTGCCAGTACTTCGTCGGCCACGACTGTCTCCCAGGACATCGAGTGCCGGCCGCCTGTTCGACGGAGTGGCAGCGATCGTTCTGGGAACAGAACATGCAGAGTTAGCAGGCCAGCCCGCCATGCTGCTCGAAGCCGCCTGTGACGCTTCTGCCCACGGAGCGTACGACTGTCCTATCAACAGTGACACCGTCAAGCAGCTCGATTGGCGTCGCCTGGTGCGGCAACTGCTGCAGGACAAGTCCCTCGGAGCGACACCCGGCGAGATGGCGATGCGGTTTCATCGCAGTCTGGCCGATGCCCTCTTCGCCTTCTGCTCTGCCAATCGGTCGACCCCGGTTGTCCTGGGAGGGGGAGTCTTTCAGAACCGCATTCTGGTCGAGCTTCTGACGGAGCGTTTTGCCCGGGTGAATCAACCGCTTGGTCTGCCCGGAATGATCCCGCCCAACGACGGAGGGCTGGCAGCCGGCCAACTGGCCATCGCGGCGGCTCAACTTCGCAAGGAGGCCCACCACGCATGTGCCTAGGCATTCCGGGGAAACTGGTCCGCTGGATCGACCACGATCAGACGTTCGCACGGGCCGAAATCGAATTCGATGGTGTGCGGCGTGTCTGTCACATGGCGTGCGTCACCGATGCGGCCGAAGGGGACTACGTCATCGTCCATGCGGGCATTGCCATCAGTCGCATCGCGCCCAAAGAGGCGCAGCGCATTTTCGACGAGCTCGCCTCGTTGGGGGATGACGATGGTTGGACAGGCGGCGAGGGGAGGGACGGCGGGGAATGAAATACCTTGATGAATATC
>CALJUK010000377.1 GCA_937975745.1 uncultured Planctomycetaceae bacterium
GAACTGAAGCCACTTGACGATGGTTCGTATCTCTCGGGAAAGCCCGGCAAAGGGGACGATGTTTATACACTGACATTCGCAGTGCCGGCGGGGACCGAGTTGGCCGGAATCAGACTGGAAGTCCTGCCGGATGAGTCCCTCCCCGGTCATGGTCCAGGTTGGAGCTCGTCTGGCAACTTTGTCCTCAACGAGTTGAAGGCCACGTTGCTGGAAAAGGAAGATGCCAAGACGGGACAAGAACTGAAGCTGGCAGATGCCCAGGCCGATTTCTCGCAAAGCGATTGGGACGTGGCCGGCGCGATCGATGGTCAGCCCAAGACTGGCTGGGCCGTCAGCCCGAAGTTCGGCCAGTCGCATGCTGCTTCGTTTCGCCTGGTTGCTCCTGTGAAGCTCGAGTCGCAACGATGGCTGCGGTTGGAACTCGTTCAGGAGTACGGCGGGCAGCACACGATTGGCCGCTTCCGCATTGTTGCCAAGCGGGGGCTGGAGATTCCCGATCCCGTGCGGGCCGCACTGCAGCCGTTGACCGACGACTCCGCCGAAACTATGCCGTCTGAAGAGCAACTGGCAATGCTTGTCGCATTCTACCTGCCCATCGACTCTCGGGGAAAGGTTCTGTTGGAGCAGCAGCAGGTCCTGGAGAAGAGTCGGCCCCAGCCTCCAACCATGACGGTGAGTGTTCTGGCCGAACGCTCAGCCAGCCGCCGCGACACGCACCTGCTCCGCCGGGGAGATTTCCTCCAGCCGGCCGAGGAGTCCCTGCAGCCTGGCACTCCCGAGGTGCTCCCGCCACTGCGGACAGACGATGCCAACGCGCCGGCCAGCCGACTGGATCTGGCGAAGTGGCTTGTCGGTGGCGAGAACCCGTTACCACCACGAGTGACCGTCAACCACATGTGGCTGCATCTGTTTGGCGAAGGACTGGTCGGGACGGTGAACGACTTCGGCATCAAAGGGGAAGAACCCTCTCATCCGAAGTTGCTTGACTGGCTGGCTGTGGAATTGCAGCGGCTTGGCTGGAGCCGCAAGGCGATGATCAAGCTGATTGTCATGTCGTCCACGTATCGACAGTCATCGCAGCATCGCTCGGGGATGGAGGACATCGATCCGCAGAACCGTTTGCTGCATCGTCAGAATCGGTTCCGCGTCGAAGCCGAGGTCGTTCGTGATGTGTCTCTGGCGGCTTCCGGACTACTCAGTGACAAAATTGGCGGACCGAGCGTTTTTCCACCCATGCCCGAGGATGTCGCGGCACTCAGCTATGCGAACAACTTTCGCTGGACGACGAGTGAAGGTGAGGACCGATATCGCCGTGGGATGTACACGTTCTTTAAGCGAACGGCACCGCATCCGAATCTGGTCGCATTTGACTGCCCGGATTCCAATACCACGTGCGTCGAGCGGTCCACATCGAACACGCCACTTCAGGCGTTGACGACACTCAACAACGAAACGTACGTCGAAGCCTCGCGTGCCCTGGCACGCCTGGTTGTCGGCCGTGACGAACTGGCTACCGACGAAGACCGAATTCGGTTTGCCTTCCAACGCTGTGTGGCTCGAGAACCGGAGGCTTCGGAAGCGGCTGAGTTGCACTCGTTTTTGGTTGCCTCGCGAGATTACTACGCACAGCATGCGGAACAAGCCAGGGACTTGGTTGCTGCAGGAAACAAGGACACAGGAACGGCTCCCGCGGAGTTGGCTGCCTGGACGACCGTCAGCCGCGTCATCATGAATCTGGACGAGTTTTTTACCCGGGAATAGCGGCCTGCGAACCGATCGCAGGCCCAATTCGGTTTGATACGGCAAGCCAAGTTTGCCCGGAGTTGACTGGGCGCAAATGAGGGACGAGAGAAATGTTCTTTCCCGCACAGGATTACGCAACGGCGGCCCGCCGCGACTTCTTAACGACGACGGCTTCGGGGCTGGGGGCGGCTGCACTCGGTAGCCTGTTGTCGTCCGATGGGTTGTTGCAGTCGGCAGATGGAGCCGCGACCGATGCGATCAATCCGCTGGCACCGCGAACGCCACATCTCCCGGCGAAAGCCAAATCGTGCATCTTCATCTTCATGGCAGGTGCTCCGTCGCAGCTGGATCTGTTCGATCCCAAACCGAAGCTGAACGAACTGCACGGCCAACCCCTTCCGGAGTCGATGACCAAGAACGTCCGCTTCGCTTTCATCAAGAAGGAAACGGCCACGTTGATGGGGTCGGCCCGGAAGTTTGCGCCGCACGGTGAGAGTGGAATGGTCTTTTCGGACTTGCTGCCGAACATTGCCACCTGCTCTGACGATCTCTTGATGATCCGTTCGTTGCACAGCGAGCAGTTCAACCATCATCCGGGCCAGTTGATGATGCAATGCGGTCGCGGTGTCTTCGGACTACCGACGATGGGCTCGTGGTTGACATATGGGTTGGGAAGTGACTCACAGAATCTGCCCGGCTACGTTGTCCTGACGAGCGGTCGCGGATCGAGTGGGGGGGCAACACTGTGGCAGAGTGGTTTTCTTCCCAGTGTGCACGCGGGAGTTCTGTTTCGAAACCAGGGGGAGCCGGTCCTCAATCTGTCGAATCCATCTGGCCTTCCGCCCCAGATGCAACGCGCAGGCCTCGACACGCTGCGCGAGCTGAATTCCCGACGGTTGGGAACAATTCATGATCCGGAGATTGCCAGCCGAATTGCCAGCTATGAACTGGCGTTCCGGATGCAGTCAGCCGCACCCGAGTTGATCGATCTGGGGGGCGAAACCCGTCAGACATTGGAAGCCTACGGAGTCGATCGTCCTGAACCGGATATCGCCGGTAACCGGGGAAAGATGGGAAAGACACACGCCAGCTTCGCACGCAAATGCCTGCTAGTACGCCGGATGGTTGAACGGGGTGTTAGCTTTAGCAACATTATCTACGCGTCCTGGGACCACCACAGCAACCTCGACAATGAACTGACCTACAATACCAGTGTCGTGGATCAGCCGATTGCCGCTCTGATCAAAGACTTAAAGCAGCGCGGCCTGTTGGACGAAACACTTGTCGTATGGGGTTCTGAATTCGGCCGGACGCCGCTCGGAGAGAACCGGACAGCTGACCGTCCCGTCACCGGGCGCGACCATCACCCGTTCGCATTCTCAATGTTCATGGCCGGCGGAGGAATGCAGGGCGGACTGACATACGGTGCCAGCGACGAAATTGGCTGGGGCGTTGCTGAGAAGTCCGTGCACATCAACGATCTGCACGCCACGATGCTGCATCAGTTCGGCCTGGACCATCTCAAACTGACACACCGTTTTCAGGGACGCGATTTCCGCCTGACGGACGTCGGCGGACATGTGATCCCTGAATGGATCGCCTAGTGCCTTGTCAGACCTTAAACTTCGGGTTCAATAGCTTGGCCCGCGGCTTGTTGGCCGCTCCATTCTCGTTTCTCGACCCGAATCTTAAGGTTTGACACAACACTCGTCCGCATTGCGGGGAGAAGCGAGCGTTGGGAACGGCGGGGATCAACCCCGCCGCTCAGAATCAGGCAGATGACGCCGCCGGAAGCGGCTATTCGTCGACGCAGTACGCTCTAGCCCGCGCTGCGCAGAAGTGGAGCGAGTTCCGACGGCGAATCCACCATGACCCGTCCTGCGAGATCGTCGTCGCTACGGCAGTGTGATCTGGCCGCCGACGCTCAATCCCCGCCAATACATGTTGCTGATGTTCGGCCGGGAAACAACATCCGCCGGAGCTGAGGCTCCGTTGTCGTTGTAGTAGATGCTGTCGAAGGGGCGGACAACACCGTCGGCCCAGATCAGGTTGTAGCCGACCGTGATGCTGACCGACTCGTTCAACTTTGCCCGGAAATTGACTCCGAGTGAAGCGATGGCGGCCAACTCGGTGTCGGAGCTCTTTGTGAAGATGGTCGGATCAACCGCCGATCGGAGCGTGATTGTCGTCACATCGGCCTGATAGTTGTTCGCCCCCAGCATGATCATCGTGTCCACACTCAGATCGAATGCGCGATGTTCGAGAATGCTGCGTAATCCGACCTGTGGACCGAACAGATTGTTGTTCGCATGCGACTTAATCTGACTGGTCAGATCGGGCAACGTCCCAAACGAGTTGAACACACCCGCCTGGTTCAATTGCTCTTCCATGTTCAAGTAGCGGAAACCAAGGATGGGTTGCATGCGAAAACCTTCACCCGGCTGACCGCGATCGAGGATGAAGTTGGCTTCCGTACCCCAGGTTTGGGTGGTCAACGTCGCCCGGAAGCTCTGGTCGTACAGCAGCAGGTTGTCGCCAATGGCCCCGTTCACGTAGGTGCTGGTGGCAATAAACATGCCGTCAGCTGGAGGGACTGGGGAGGGCAACACACCGGCATCGGGTCGTAGCGTCACCGGTCCACCGGTCGGTCCGTGGTAGATTTGTTCGGCTTCTTGGGCCAAGCCCCAGAAGTTTGCTTCGAAGTCGCCGCCGATCAGCGGGACACCAATGGTTCCGCGGACGCCATTGATGGAATTCAGGTCCAGAGAGGACAGATCAACGACCTGGGCCTGACCAATTGCCGTACCGCTGACGAACACGTCGAATGGTTCAGTAATGTCCGCGACACCGTTTACGGGTGCACCTAAAGTGGCTCCGCCGGGTCGCTTCACTTCGTAGAACAGATATTCCAGCCGCAGCCACGAACCTGACGCCGCATTCTTTAGAAGCCGATCCAACGGAGTGTCTTCGTAGCCCCAGCCTCGGTCCCGTGGTAGTTCGCGCGTCGCAATTCCGCTGGCGTGCTGACAGCCGGGATACGGACACCCGTGGGGGCAGGTTGGCTGATACGAGTACCCACCGTCAATCACGCCCGGGCCGGTGTCTGGTCCTACGAAGCTGCCTCCAGATGTCGCGTAACCGGGACCCGCATACTGTGGTCCGTAGCCGTACGGCATGCCGCCATATGGGGCCAAAGTCGGATCTTGTGCGGGTGCGTTCGCCACGAAGCTAATCGCGACAAGGACTCCAACAGCGCAGCGGCCGGCAATTGGTCTCATTGTGGCTGCTCTACGTCGAAAAGAGTTCATAGACACTGGAGAGAGTCCGCGCCTTGGATTGCACCGCTCGTGCCGAAAGCACGAGTCCTAAGTTCTGTATCGGTTGTGAGGGATAAACGACTTGTGCGAATTCGCCGGCTGATGTGAAAACAGAACGATTGTAAGGCTTGTACGAGTCCGAACGGACATTGGCCGCTTGGCTCCCGTCATCGGTCGGGCTGTTTTGCAGCGGCAGATCCTGCCGAAGTGCCAGGAAGTGGACCGCTGCTGGAGCTCGTAAGTATCGCCTCGCACGGAAGATTGGTATCGTGTTCTTCAGAACCAGTTTCAAGACCGGTTGGTGGCGAGCCTTCGGCCAGCATTCAAAGGACGACGGCGAAGCACACAGAGGTTTTGGAACCGCTTCCAGAGAGCCCGCACGTCGCGCCATGCCGACCAATCCTTCTGTGGTGGGGGAATCGACGCCGAGATTTCCCGTCGGCAACAGTACCAATTGAATCGGAGTGGGCATCACAGAACGCGATTTTCAGGACGATCTTTCTATGGATGCACTCGAATACGCCCGCGAACTGGTCGCTTTCGAATCAACCAGCCACCTTTCGAATGTTCCCGTCTCTGATTATGTCGAAGCGGCCCTGAAGAGGCTCGGCTTCACCACCGAGCGGATCAACTTTCGCGACGCGGCGGGAGTCGACAAGTCGAGCGTGATTGGGAAGCTGGGAGACGGTAGCGGGGGCTTGGGGTATTTCGGGCATACGGATGTTGTCCCGGCTGCTGACTGGTTCTCTGACGAACATGGGCCCTTCACGCCTCAAATTGTCGGCGACCGGCTGTACGGTCGCGGCAGTTGCGATATGAAGGGGTCTATCGCATGCATGCTGGCGGCGGCCGAGCAGATCACGCGGCAGAAACTTCGGTGGCCGTTGTACGTCGCTTGCACCGCTGACGAAGAAGTGGGATTCGGTGGAGCTCGCGAGCTGGTCCAGCGCGCGGAGCTGTTCCACGAAATGGTCGCCGGTCAGACGCGGGGCATCATCGGCGAACCGACTCTGCTGGAGGTCGTCCACGCCCATAAAGGGTCGTACGTGCTTCGGACAACCTCTCATGGCAAGGCAAGTCATTCCAGCACGGGACTCGGTGTGAATGCGAATCTTGCCATGATTCCGTTCTTGTTTGAGATGAAGCGCTTGTACGACGAGATCGAGAATGATCCCGCATGGAGAAATGAAGAATTCAACCCACCGACGTTGACGATGAACATCGGCATCAATGACCACACGGACGCCATCAACATTACCGCGCCGCAAAGTATCTGCCGCGTACTGTTCCGCCCGATGCCGGGCCAGGATGCCGAGTCGTTGCTCAATCGGGCACGTCAGGCCGCCGAACGTTGCGGAGTCGA
>CALJUK010000378.1 GCA_937975745.1 uncultured Planctomycetaceae bacterium
AATTTCCTGTTTTCGGTTCGCTTGCATCGGTTTAGGTCGTTGGATATCGTTAACCTCCACGTGGCCCACATCTGAGCGGGCCCGTTATCTCGGATGGTGGCTATAGCTCAGTTGGTTAGAGCACCGGATTGTGGTTCCGGGGGTCGGGGGTTCGAGTCCCCTTAGCCACCCCTTCTTGCCTTGCCATTCTTCCTTGCCTTGCCATTCTTCAAATGGCTTGCCGTGCCCACTTCAAAGCCGTGCCCACTTCGAATGGGTGCGGTTGTGACCGGGAGTGGTCGGGCGAACTGGCCCCAGCCAGACGTTCCCCGCTTATCGGCCCGGCCTATTGGTCTCTTTCGGACGACCCTCGCGGAGAACTTTCCTGGGAGCCTTTCTGGGAAGATTTCTGGGAGCGTTCCGGTGGCGGCGTCTGTCCCACCTGATCCGACTCGATGCGATACAGGTGTGTCGTTGTCCGAAGGAAGAGGGCATTGTCGGAGACGGCCGCTGCCGCCTCGAAACCGCTGTTGAATTGGTTCACGGCTAATTCTCGGTATTCTCGGCCGGGGGCAATCACAATGGCTGCACCTTCGCGACTGAGCAGGTAAATTTTGCCGTCCGCAGACAGCGGCGATGATGAGAACGAGCCTCCCAGCCGTTTCTGCCAGACCGTGTCTCCGTTGCTGGCGTCCATGCAGTGCAGGATTCCGCTGTCGTGGACCAGGTACAGCAGACCGTCGACCCACAGCGGTGACGGCTTGGACGGAATTCCGCGGCGAGAATGCCAGACGACGTGCGTTTTGGTGACGTCGCCTGTTCCGGTTGGATCGACGGCGAAGAGTTCCGCCTTGGGAAAGCCTGACGTCAGAAACACGAGACCGTTTTCAAAAACAGGCCGGCAGGCGGTCGAGTGCTGCTCCCAGACGACAAACCAGGGTTCTTCGCCCTTTTTCGGATCGATTGAATCGGTACCTCTGGCCGTCTGACTGATCAGTTGGCGTCGTCCGCCGGCAGTGATGACCAGCGGAGTGCCATACGCCTTCTTATGATCGCCGTTGTCGCTGTGGTAGTCGTGAGACCGGGGTGTCCGCCAGATCGTTTCGCCAGTTCGCTTGTTGACCGCGATTGCGTACTGGTAGTCGTAGCCGTCCAGGTGAAAAATGAGCTTGTCGCCATCGAGGATCGGTGACGAGCCGGGACCTCGCCAGTGATGACAAGGGAGATCCTGCCGCTGCCAGAGAATTTGTCCGCTGTCTGTGTGCAGACAGGCCGTCCCGTAGCTGCCGAAATGAACGTACAGCCGATCTTCTTCGATCACTGGCGTTCCGGACGCATACGTGTTTGTGAAATGAATTTCGCGCGGGTTGGCGACGTCGAAGAGACCGTCGCCACCCCCAACTCATTCCCCAAGATGACGGGCGAAGACCAGGCTCGTCCGGAGAGAGCCGTCTTCCAGCGGACGTTGTCCGTTTCGTTGAACTTGGTTGGCAGATGTTGTGCTGTTGCGTGCCCGTTGCCGGCTGGTCCCCGAAACTCGGGCCAGTTGGTCTGGGCGGATAACGGGCGGCCGCCTGGGAAACTGTTCATCAGCCAGAGTGCAAGGGCGAATATTGCCTGGAAAACCGCTCTGGTTGCTCGCCGGGTTGTCATTCAGCAGTCCCCAAGTTCGTGACAGATGTTCGAACGCCAGATTCGCCACGGTCTCAGCGAAATCGCGTGCGTGACTGTACGCCATGATAGCGGAGAAAGCCGACAGAGGCGATTGTGGGAAGAATCGCGATCCTTCCAGGCCGCTGTTGACCGCTGAAAGGCGCTGCACGACAATCCCGCCAGATTTCGGCCCGCCGCTGTACGCCGTAGAAGTCCATTCGCAGAAGCTGTTTTCAAGATCCTGTGAGTTTGCTCATGAACGCTGATGCCTTCTTCGCGTCTGTCGCCTTCATGCTCGTGTTGCTGAATCCTTTCCTGCTGGCGATTTATCTGCTGGAAGTGATCCGCAAGACGACATTCTTTGAGTTTACGCGAATCATGATCCGGGCGACTGCGATCAGTGGCGGCGTCTTTCTGGTGTTTGCGATTGCCGGCGACTATGTCTTCTCGGACGTGTTGCAGGTCCGTTTCGCCTCGTTTTTGGTTTTTGGGGGGATCGTTTTTCTGCTGATCGGGCTGAAGTTCGTCTTCGAGGGACCGGATGCCATCACGCTGCTTCGTGGGACACCCGAGCGGATTGCCGGCGCCGTCGCGATGCCCTTCATGATCGGCCCGGGGACAATCAACGCCAGTATTCTGGCTGGCTCGCGTCAGCCAGCGGTTTGGGCCTGTCTTTCAATCGTGGTGGCGTTGGTCATCACGATCCTCGTCATGGTGGCCCTCAAAGGTTTGCACGACGTGGCCAGCCAACGGCGAGAGGAGTTGGTCGAGCGGTATATCGATCTGTGTGGCCGAGTTTCCGCGTTGCTGATTGGCACATTTGCCTTGGAAATGATTTTTCAGGGGGTCGAGCAGTGGTGGCGAATCATCAAGCAGGGGTCTTGACGGGTTGAAACAGCGGGTCAGTAAGCCGGCTTGACCTGAAACGCCGACCGCGAGACACTTCTCGCTTGGCTGGCGGATTCGGCACGTGATTTCATCCAGATGGAACTGAGGGTGGGAGACCCCGGTGAAGTGGAAGGGAATTCGACATCGGGCGGAGTACATCGCCTTTCGGCTTGTTGTCTGCTTACTGCAGATCCTCACGCCGAACCAGTCGGCTCGGTTGGCGCGTGGCCTCGCCGTCGTGCTGACCGACTGGCTTCCCCGCCGTCTCACACGGTATGACGTCGCTCGCGAGAATTTGCAGGCGGCCTTCCCGGGACAACTCAGCGAGGCGGACGTCCGCCGGATGATCCGGGCGATGTGGACGCATCTGTTCCGTATGGTGGCCGAGATCGTCCAGCTTCCCCGCCGTTTGCAGCTCAATCGTGTGCACGAAGTCATTCGGTTTCGTAATCACGGTCTCGTTGTCCGGGCGCTCTGTTCGGGGCGGCCGGTGATTCTGTTGAGTGGTCACTTTGGCAACTGGGAAATGGCCGTCGCCGTCTTCGGACTCTTCGGGTTTCCGATGGGTGTGGTGGCCCGTGAACTCGACAATCCGCATCTGAACCGCTGGTTCCGCCGATTCCGTCAATCCACTGGGCACGTCATGCTGGCGAAAAAGGGGGGCTACGACGATATGCTGGCGTTGATCGGTCGGAAGGGCCACCTGGCAATGCTGGGAGACCAGGACGCTGGCGGCCGTGGCCTGTTTGTTGATTTCTTCGGTCGGCCTGCCTCGACATTCAAATCGATCGCGCTGTTGGCATTGGAATACCGAGCCCTCATTTGCGTCGGTTACGCGTACCGACTGCCGGATGATCCGGTCAATCAGAGCTTCCCTCGGTTCGAACTCGGTT
>CALJUK010000379.1 GCA_937975745.1 uncultured Planctomycetaceae bacterium
TGGGACGAGAGGCGAGCGTCGAGCGTCCAGAGTTTGGGTGCGGCCGTCAACCGAAGAGAGGGTCCGCGCTTCGAGCCGTTGAGGGGGCGGCGTTCGGGCGGCAATCCCGGTCTGGCTGTCCCCGGTCAGTCACTCGCCGAACTGCTCCCTGAGCCAGGCTTCCAATTCGGCGCGGCGGTAGCGAGCCTTCTCGATGTGTTGCTCGGCCTCTTCAATGCGGCCGGCTGCGCGGAGGGCCCGGGCTTCTTCGAGCAACCCGGGGATCTGCTTCAGCAGATAGACCTGACGGGACTCCTCCGCTGCCGCTTGCGCGGACTCGAGACTGGCCTTCGTGCGCAGGTCGACCCGGTCGAGGGCCACACCCGACGACTGGGCGTTCGGTTTGGCATTGAGCAGCGTAATGACGGTGTCATGTCGCGCGGCGGTGAATTCGAGTTGTCCGATCGTCCATCCCATCCGCGTCCGTGTGTGGCCGAGGGCGTTGAACTGAAAGTCCTTCTCAAGATCGTCGATACGTACGCGGAGTGTCTTCTCGGTGGGAGGCGCCTCGACATTCCCGGCGAGGCGGAATGAAAGGACATAGACTTCCCCCGGCATGGTCGAGACGGTCTGTCGGACGCCTCCGTCGAGATCGAGACAGAACGACCCGTGCGCCGGCAGCCACCTTTGCGGGCCGATCACGTCGACCGGTCCGTCGACGATCTCCCAGCCGATGAGGTCGTTCTCGCCGGGCTGCAGCGTATCGATGTTCGGATTGGGCGGTGTGCCGTCGCGGCGTTCGAAGCTGCCGTTGACGAGCAGGTTTTCGGGATCATCGGGGACGGGCTCCATCGTGGGCAGCTGGGGTGTGTAGCCGGGGAACAGGAGGCGGTAGTCGAGTTCCAGCGGCTGAATCGGATCTTCTCCGGTTTCTTCGGGTCTCGCATCGGATTGCAGAACGATCGTGGTGAACAGTACGGCAAACCCGACTCGCAACGACGTCATGGCCTGGCTCCTTTTCGATTGGGCTTCACACCGCGGCAATCGGCTTCTGGCAAACGCGCTCACCTCTGTGACGCGTGAGCGCGGGCGATCGTTTGCAGAAAACCGGGGCGATTCGGGAGAGAATTCCGGAATCGCGGTGGAACGGCGCTGGTGGAGAAGCCGAGTGTCGTTCGGCAGAACAGCGGGAGCCCCAACGGGGGCGCAACAAATTAGCCTGGGGCAACGCCCCAGGTTGGGAGACTCGGAAAACAGCAGGAGAGCC
This sequence comes from uncultured Planctomycetaceae bacterium, assembly GCA_937975745.1. Lineage (GTDB taxonomy): Bacteria > Planctomycetota > Planctomycetia > Planctomycetales > Planctomycetaceae > CALJUK01. The sequence continues at coordinate 1,247 of CALJUK010000379.1, forward strand.
CTGACAGGGCGATACAGGCCATTTCGGCGTCCGCTGTCAATCCCACACGTAGCGTTCGTCGAACGCAATGCCGTGCCGCTGAAGTAGCTCGCGAAATTCGTCCTGAAACGATCGACGGCGATGGTGCTCTTCCTGTTGTTGGATGTAATCCACCACCTGTTGTTCGTTGGACGGACTTACTGAGAAAGCCCCGTACCCACGTTGCCAGTAGAATCTGGCGTAGCGGCTGCCCTTGGCTTTGATCCATTTTGAGGAACTCTTCTTCACCTGCTCCACCACATCCGCCAGCGACCAGTTCTTCGACAGGACGAACAATAGATGGACATGATCGGCGGTGCCGTCGATGGAGACGGCATGCGAGTCGCAATTCGCGACGACTCCTGCGATGTAAGCGGTGAGCGGTCGTTTGATCTCATCGGCAATCGCTGG
>CALJUK010000380.1 GCA_937975745.1 uncultured Planctomycetaceae bacterium
ATCAGGTAATTCGGCCGGGACAGGTCCGACACGCGTCCTTCGAAGTATTGCTTCTGCGTGTACCAGCAGGGCCCCCACGAGAGAACGCAGCCCACATTGAGATCTTCACCCAGAATATGCCGGAGCATGTCAGCCGGGGTAACACCCTCGGTCGGGCTGTCGTAGTGAGCGCAGCCAGCCGCATGAACGTGATGGTCGCCGGACCACCAACCCCGCTTGGCTGCATGAACCCACCGCTTCAGTTGGAAGTTCTCTCGATGGCTGGAGACTCCGGTCGGAACGGTGATCGACCGTGTTTCCGGAAGAGACTCGGGACCACGGGCGACAGTCACGCGATAGTCGCCTGGCGGTAGATGGACGATTTCGCCGTCAGCGCGGTAGATCTGATCGTGGAAAAAGAAGTCGGGAGCCAGTCGCCGGGCCGGGTTCGGAACAACACGCCCCTGATCGTCGCGAAAGATGAACGCAGCGGTCGTCGGCTGCCCGACTTCGTCGTGCACTCCCAACGCCACTTCGACAGCCGGCAGACAATGAAACAAGACCGAGATCGCGTTGCGAAAACCGAGATCCTGCGTTCCCTGTCCGACATTAAACGCGAGTTCGGCTTCCCGGGGTCCGGCATCCCGACTGAACAGTTGCAGGACACGGTACTCAACAGCCAGGCCGGACAGATTGGGTTTGAGCGGTTGCTTGTCGAACAGAATGGCATCCAGCCAGCGATTGCCGACGGCACCGGGCGGGACTAAAGCCTGCTCCGATTGCGGCCGCTGCCGGGGACCACGTCCTCTCTGATAGACGGGCTGCGCATTCTCACTCTCGAAAACCAGTTTGGGCGTAATGCCTGCTTCGTTGTGAACCTTAACCAGAAACGACCGCCACCCCTGCTGAACCAACTCCTTTTCAACAGGCCCATCGACCACCTTCACACGGCTTTCCGGATTGATGTGTACGGCCGCCAGGCAATGCCGATCGAGAATGCTCTGAATGGCATCCACCGCATCCTTGTCCGACTCCGCGACGTAGGCCGCCTCCAACGCCTTCCGATCGTCGGCCGACAATGGTTCCCCGACGTACTGCAGCGCGTCGACCAGTCTTTTTGTCGCAGCGACAAACGGCTGACGTTCGACTTCGATCGACGCTGGCCAGCCAGCAGGCTGTTCGGCAGCGGGGAGAGTATTCCGCGGTGGGCAAGCCACCATGACAGTCACGACGAGGACAACAATTCGAAGGCCAGACCACTGCAAAGGAATTCGGCGCATTGTCCTTCTCCACTTTTTAACGCGAAACAACCGGGGCAATAATCCGCGAGGCATGAATGCGGATGTGATGGACCGAATTAACGG
>CALJUK010000381.1 GCA_937975745.1 uncultured Planctomycetaceae bacterium
GGGGGGGAATCGAACCCCCGACACCAGGCATTTCAGTACTGTGCTCTACCAACTGGGCTACGTCTCCAGTTCCGAGCGGAATCTTGTTGTGTGTCCCGCACACGTCTCATCGCGACTCTCGCAGCGACTGCGAGAACCAGCGGAGAAACGTCCCAGATACGTCTGGCGGATGCACAACCACGCTCTAAGCCGTTTCGGAAACCGGAGTTGCCCGGCGGGCGGGTTTCCAAGCGGAACGCAGACTATAAGCCATTCTCAAACGGGATTCAAGCAGTCCCACTTCCCATTTCGGTTTGCAAAACGCCCTTGGTGAATTCATCCCGCAGAACTGGACGCTGGCCGCCGATTCCTGACGGAAAACGGGGGACAGTCCCGGGCGATCTGGCCGAGAAGGCCTTGCCGGAAGGCGAGCTGGCCAATACTCTTCAGGCAGGTGATCACCGTCTGCGCGGCGAGGGGACTCGGTTGTTTCCTCTCTTCGCGGCGGCATCCGGGGCACGACACGATGACAGATCATTCCGCTCGCTTTTCTCGGACAGGCCCACAACCAACCGGCTCGCAACAGGGGGGGGGACTTCACAGCCTTAGGGCTGGAAAGTTCGCACTGGTCCTCGCGATCGTCGTCTTGGTATGCCCGCGAACGACATTCGCGGAAGCCAAGCAGATCGATCCCAAGGTGCTCCAATCGGCGTCGCGCGCTTTGGACTATCTGGCCCGCGAACAGCGCCGGCAGGGTTACTGGGAAGCCAATCACGGGCAGTATCGTGTGGCCATGACGGCATTGTCGGGGACTGCACTCTGCTGCGAAGGGTCGACAACGACCCGGGGCAAGTACGCGCGCAACATTCGCCGGGCGGTCGACTATCTCCTCGAAATGAGTCGCAGTAACGGCTTGATTGGTTACGAAAACGACTACCACTACACGTACGGACACGGCTTCTCGATGTTGTTCCTCTCGCAAGTCTATGGCGAGGAAGAAGACGTCGAGCGCCGCGAGCAACTCCGGCGAGTTCTGACGAACGCGGTCAAGTTCTCGGTGGCGGCACAAACGTCACGCGGGGGCTGGGGATATGTCTCGGCGAAGGATGGAAACGACTTCGACGAGGGGAGCACGTGCATCACGCAGGTCCAAGGTCTTCGCGCCTGCCGTAATGCGGGCATCCCGGTTCCGGAAGAAGCGATTGAGCGAGCCAAAAAGTACATCCAGGACTGCACCACTCCCGAGGGAGGTGTGCAATACAGCATTCGAGGGGGCGGAGCCCGGCCAGCCATCACGGCCGCTGCGTGTGCGTCACTGTTTAACGCGGGCGACTACCAGTCGGACCACCTCAAGAAGATGCTCGACTTCTGCGAGAAGAACGTCTGGCCGGGGGGAGCACAGAATCAATACTTCGGCCATTGGCATTACGCCCACCTGTACTACGCCCAGGTGATGTATCGCAAAGGTGGGACCGAGTGGGGCAAGTACTTCGACTTCCTCTCTCGCGACATCCTCCGCAAGCAGTCTGCCAACGGGGCCTGGAAAGAAGGGCACATTGGCCCGGTCTACGTAACGGCCATCAATGCGACGATCCTGCAGTTGGACAACGGCTATCTGCCGATCTACCAGCGGTAAGGCCCATTGCTGACTGATTCAGGTCGACTCGCTGGCGCGTCGTGCAAACACGCCGGGCCGTACCGAACATCGGCTTTCGATGCACTCGCGGGCCCCTTCACACTTCACTGCTAGCCGATGGTGGTGCCAGCGACGTTCGAGCGCGCTGCGCCTACAAATAGCGGCTTCTGGCGGCGTCATCTGCCTGATTCTGAGCGGCGGGGTTGATCCCCGCCGTTCCCAACGCTCGCTTCCCCCCGCAATGCGGACTCGTGTTGTGTCAAACCTTAAGATTCGGGTCGAGAAACGAGAATGGAGCGGCCAACGAGCCGCGGGCCAAGCGATTGAACCCGAAGTTTAAGGCCTGACAAGGCACTAGGGGGCGAGGGGAGAGTCTTCCCGCTGGAGCAGACGTCGCAGGTGGACCTCGACCGACTCTGCCAGAGCGTCCAGGTTGTAGCCCCCTTCCAGCAGACTGACGACCCGGCCCTGGCAGTACATGGCCGCCTGATCCAGCACGAAATCGGTCAGGTCACCGAAGTCAGCCGATTCGAGACCCAACGAGCCGATGGGATCGGCCGAGTGGGCGTCGAACCCGGCGCTGATCAGGATCAGCTCCGGACGGCATTTCTCGGCCGCATCGGCCAACACTGTCGCGAACTTCGACTCGTACTCGTCTCGCGTGAGACCAAACCGCAAGGGCAGGTTAAAAATCGTTCCCCGCCCGGGTCCGGTACCGGTTTCATCGGCGGCACCCGTGCCGGGATAAAATGGGAAGCGGTGTGCCGAGAAGAAAAAGACATCTGGATCGCTGTAAAACGCTTCCTGCGTTCCATTACCGTGGTGAACGTCCCAGTCGACGATCAGGATCCGTTTCAGACCGTGTTTCGCCTGGGCATGTCGAGCTGCGACGGCCACGTTGTTGAACAGACAGAAGCCCATGGCCTTGTCATGCAGTGCATGGTGTCCCGGGGGGCGCACCAGGGCGAGCGCGTGGTGCGTCTTTCCCTCCAGGACCACGTCGACGGCAGCTGTCGCAGCACCGACGGCGTGCATTGCCGCCTTGAATGACCCGGCACTGACGATCGTGTCAGCATCGAGCGACCTGCCACCTCGCGCGATGAAACCTTCAACCGTCTCGATATAGGACGGATCGTGAACGCGGGCCAGGACGTCGGCGGCGGCTGGCCGAAACGTCTGCAGCTGACAGCGATCCCAGTCGCCCGACTCCCGGAGTCGTTTTTCGATTGCGACAAGCCTCGCCCGACATTCCGGATGGCGACCTGTTTCGTGCTCTTGGAAAATCGAACTGGCGAAAAGAGCCGGCATCGAGACGTCCCCCCGGGTGAACCTGGTTCCCGCAGCGACCTCCAGAACTACGATCCTCTGGGGGCCTCGTCAAGTCGTCACGCCGTGGTGAACCGAGTTTCATTGGTGAGGGCCAGATGAAATCGCAACATCTGTTGTCATCAGGAATTCGGACGCATGCTTCGCGAGAAACGGCTTGACAGATCAAAACGTCGGCTGATACCGTAAGAGTGTGTCAGTTTGCCTCGTTCGGGGCGTCACCATCTTCGGCAGTCATTTCTCAGGCCGCCGTTCTCATTTAGTGTCGCTAGAATTCGTGAGGCCTGTGCGAGAGCGACTTGGTCCGCGAGTGTGTCGGTCTTTTCAAAGCTCTGATTTGCACGTTCAGGTTAGCATCGGCCGAACGTTGGGGGGCAACGAAACTGCAGGTCTTCATAACGAGGCTTTGCTGCTTCGAATTGCACCGCGACCGACAGGCGGTCTTCTGCCCTCCTCTCTCACTCTAGCCGCGGGCTGACGATGCGATGAAAAAGTCACGGTAGACTTGTTGAAGTTGGCAGAAACATCAGGCCTCGACTGTCGCGGACAGACGGCACCGCCTGAAGCCGAGAAATTTGGACATGTGACTGTGTGAGATTCGGGTTTTCTCCGGTGGCAAACCTCTGCGATTCCGAGTAGTGTGTCTGCCGAACACAGTTCCGATATAAGCCCCGCGGCCGAGGCGCCAGGCCCGGAAATCGCGGGCCGAATCGGTGGAGTTAAGGATCTCCTGTGAAACGCGATCATCGTTCGAAGGGCTTGCAAGTGACAGCTCCCCGCGGATGCCCCGTGGCTTGGGGGCGGCTGGTGTTCACTTGCCTGATCTTCGCCTGTCAGTTGGGACAGCCAGCCGCCTTGATTGCACAACTCGGCGGTCGACCACGCCAGCCCGCTGCGGAGCGACAAGGATTCAGTGGAGCCGGCCGACAGATCACTCCCGGGCGGAACGAGCCGGTGATGGAAATGCCGCCGGCCGAACTTCCCGCAGACTTCACACCGCCGCGTCCCATCCCGGAAGTGATGACCCTGGAAAAGCCCTTGCTGAGCGAGGCCGAAGATCAGGCCTTCCGCCAGGATTTACTGAAGTACCAGCGGGCGTTGCGAGCGGGCGTCGTCAACGGCGAAACGAAGAAGCTGATCGAAGCCGGCGCCAAGTGGCGTGTGTACCGCATGTCGCTTCCGGAACATCGGCGTGAGTTGCACAAACTGCGTGACGACATTGTCCTGCGGGATGTGCAGTTCGCATCAAAGCTCGACGGAGCTCCTCAGGCAGGCCGCGAACTTCTGCTCGAGCAGGTCACCAAACGGGCCTCAGAGTTACTCGACGGCAATTTCTATGTGCGGCTGAACGCGGTTCTGCTACTGGGGCAGTTGGACCTGCAGGAAGAAGACACGCGGCGCGGTGTCCGGCAGATCGCCTACACTCCAGCTGCGGAAGTCTTGCTTCCCGTGCTGACCGATCCCAAGCAGTTGACTGCCATCAAAATTCCCACGGTCAAGGGATTGGCACGCATCGCCGAGATTGGGCAGCCCAGTCTGGATCTTCGGCTTCGAATCGCCCAGTCGATTGTGGCGGAACTACAACTGGACAACAACGAGCTGTGGTACCGCGAACGACTGGTTGAGTCGCTTGGTTCAGTCGGCATCCTGGTGGACCGCACGCCCCGCCCGTTTGTGATTCAGACGTTGGCCAGCATCGTTGTCGATCCGAAGGAACATTGGTTGGTCCGGACAGCGGCTGCGAAAGCGATCGGCCGACTGCCGCTGAATGCCTCGATCAATCTTCGCCTGGTTGGTTACTCGCTGGTCAAACTGGGCCACGAAATGTCGGACGCGTACAACAAGTCGCCCAATGAATGGTACTGGAACGACTGCTTCTTCCGACTGTATCTGGCGTTTCATCACGCCAATAAGGCCGAGGAGGATGCCAACCTGGGACTACTGCGTCGGACTCGCAACCTGACCGGCAACGACACAATCCAAAATGCGTTCAACCAGGTTCTGCCGCTCATTCAACACGTCGTGGGCAGCCAAGCGCGGACGCCGATTGCCAAGCAGAATGTCGATGCCGTCGCCCAATGGCTGACCGACAACGCGCCGCAGGATTTCAAAATCGCGCCGACGGAAGATCCCATTCTGACCGACATCAAAGCGGTCGCGGAACCCGCCAAAGAAGCGGCATCCGGTTAAGCAGCGTGTGGTGCGGAACTTTCGAAGTGAAACCAACACGGGCTTGCTCCGCCTGGGAAGGCTGGGTATAAACGGGGCGTGGCGTCTGGGACGCAAGAACGCATGATGCCGCAGGGAAGCGTGTCCTTGCGCGGCGGCGTTCATACCTTGGCATGCATTGGCGCACTGAGGGCGACAGTGTCAAAGTCGGCCGTATTGCCAGAGCTGCCCGCCGAAGCGTTAAGCCTTCACGAGGAAGGCTTGCGAGAGGCGGAGCGGCACAAGTGGATCGAAAGCCAAAAATGTGGCTGCGATCTGGGACACTGGGCGGTGCAGGAGTGGTTCGCCGTCCACTGGCCTGGATTTTGCCGCTGCAAACGGATTGAGCACGTCCAAGGACGACAGCGTTGGGCGGAGTTCGAGGCCCGGCAGTTTGGTCGCCTGTGGGACCTCATCGTCGAAGGCGATCTCCTGACCGACCGCATTCTCGACCGCGTTCACTGTGGTATGGAAAACCTGGACATCATCGTCTGGGCCTATCGCTGGGGTCTTCCCATTCCTCGCGTCATCAACATCCTCAGCCAGTTGGACATCAACGACGCTCGTATCGATCCGGTCCGGTTCGAATAAGGCTCGCCAGTGTCACAAGTGGTAGATGGACTCTTGCAAGTTGTCAGATGACGTTTGACGCCGCCTCGCCCGATGATTCCCCCACCGACCGTGAATCTCGGCCATGGGTCCCCGGACTGCGAATCGTCAGCCTCACGACGTTTGCCAGTCGAATTCTCGGCCTGGTCCGCGATATCGCCATGGCGGCGCTGTTTGGCAATGGCGTGGTGATGGATGCGTTCTCGATCGCCTTCAAGATCCCCAATATCGCGCGCAGGCTGTTCGGCGAGGGTGCCGTCACCGCCGCATTTCTGCCGGCGTTTGTGCATGAACGCGAACACATCGGAGAACCCGCCGCGTACCGGCTGGCAACGGCCGTGCTGGGCTCGCTGCTGCTCTGGCTGTCCGCACTGGTGGCAGTCTGCGAAGCGATATTACTGTCGGCCATCACTTTATTCGACTGGTCCTGGGAAACACAGCTGTTGCTCGGGCTGACAGCCGTCCTCTTGCCGTACCTTGTGCTGATCTGCCTGACAGCACAGGGGAGCGCCGTGCTGCATGCTTCGGGGCAGTTCTTCGTCCCCGCGGTGGCACCAATCGTCTTGAATGCCGTCTGGATCGCAGCCGTCTGGACGCTGGCACCGGCATTCTCCGACCAAGTATCACAAATCTACATCATTTCCGTCAGCCTGGTCATTGCAGGTTTCCTGCAACTGGGGCTGGTCGCTGCCGCCCTCAGCCGATCCGGTTTTCGCTTCATGGGACCAGACTCCGACAGCCGGAGAAAGGTACGGAGAATTGTCACCGCGATGGCGCCGGTTGTGCTCGGTCTGTCCATCACCCAACTTAACACGCTCAGCGACAGTGTCATTGCCTGGGCCTATTCCGCACCCGACCAGTCGGTCGAAGTGACGAACGTGCCCCACAACAACCCGGGCTTCGAGCTCCCCTCGGGAACCGCAGCCTCGCTGTACTTCGGGCAGCGAATGTATCAGTTTCCCCTCGGTGTTTTTGGTGTGGCCTTGGGAACGGTACTGTTTCCGACGTTGGCACAACATGCGGGGAGGCAGGATACCGAGCCCTTTCAGCGGGCGCTGATTCTTGCCTTACGGCTCGTCGCGTTCATCGGCGTTCCAGCCAGTGCCGGACTCGTCGTCCTGGCGGAACCTCTCTCTGTTCTGTTGTTTCAGCGAGGTGCCTTCGACGAAGCTGACGCGGCGCAAACCGCGCAGATGATTGCGGCCTATGGCGTTGGAGTGTGGGCCTACTGCGCGCTGTTGATCTTGTTGCGGGCCTACTATGCCCTGGGTGATCGAATGACGCCTGTCCGTGTTGGTCTGCTGGCGGTTGGCCTGAATCTCAGCCTGAACTTCGGGCTGATGTTTTCCATTGGTGCAGTAGGCCTTGCTTGCAGTACGGCAGTCACCGCCATGTGCGAGGCAGGCCTGAATGGCTGGTTGCTGCAATCCCGAATCGGCCGCGTCAAATGGCAGGAATTGCGATCTACTGTCGGTCGCTGCGTGATCGCAACCAGCCTGATGATTGCGGTTTGCCTTGCTTCACTCCACTTCGTGACCCTGGTGGACCTTCCCTTCGAGCGGCTGATGCGAGTGCTGATTCCACTGGCCGCGTCCATTGTGACCTACCTGCTGGCCTCCCACTGGCTGGGAATGGACGAGTTGCAACTTTTGCTTGGTTCGCGTTCGCGGCGGAATTGACTCGCGCAAAAAAATCGGCAGCCGCAGACTCCATGGTCCACGACCGCCGATGAAATTCCATTGCGGACCAAGTCCGCTTCCGTCACGGCACGCGATCAGTATTCGCCCAGTACGTTGCCGTCCGCGCGCCCTCCCAGGTTTCGCCAGGTTTGGTAGTTAATATTCTCGCTGATTGACCGGACGGAACCGTCCATCAACAGCGAGTTGACGATACCCTCGTGGTGGCTGCGCGATGTGACGGCGGCGTAAGTCGCCAGCCCGACGCTGCCGGACTTCCCTTCCCGTGCCGAGTTATAGTCACCATCGGCAGTGCCTCCGGCCGGTGTGACTGTGTTGGGTGTGTACATCGTCGACCCACTCGCTATGACCCGTGCTGGAGTTGTCACCAAAGGCCGAACCTTTCACGTCGTTGGTCATTCCCGTCAGAAGCGTTCTGCTGACCGGAATCGCCGAGTTACCGTCGGCTCCGACGTGATCGTCCCGGCAATACGGTGTGAACGCCTTGACTTCGGAAAAGGCCAATGTGTTGCTGGTTCCGTCCGTGAAGTCTGCGGTGTCCAGACTGCTGTTCGGGAAGAAGGCTCCGTCGCCACCTGTTCCACCTCCGGCCAGCGTCGCAGCATGGGTGAAGACCTTCCACGTCCCCCCGTTAAAGCCGTAGCTGACGGGGTAGTGGATCGCGGCTCCTGATCCGTCGACTCGAGCCCGGTCAGCCGTTTCGCTGGGACAGAGATAGACGGGAACTCGGGTCTTGGCGATGCCTGCGGCGATGTTTCCAGCTGACTCGTAATCTTCTTCGAGATTGGCCGCATTGAAGAGATTGCCTTGATCGACAAACGGA
>CALJUK010000382.1 GCA_937975745.1 uncultured Planctomycetaceae bacterium
ACGGTTCCCAAGCAGGGAAAGCGAAAGAGGAAGCCAAACAGGTTCCCCCGAAGACAATCGCCGGTGAGGAACCCGCAGCGGCCGGGCATACCGCCTCTCGGCGCTGGCTCCTGGGAATCGTCGCTGCCAGCGTCGTGTTTCTGCTGTTCGCCGGAGGGGCGATCTGGTTCGTCATGTCGGAATTGGAGGCGATTGCATCGACTCCGATTCCGCCGGTCACCCTCGCCGACGTACAAGCTTTGATCGCCAAAGAGGCACCTGACGCGTCGATCACGGCCACGGAAGATGACGGCGAGATTACAGTCCACGGCTATGTCGGCAAACGGTCCATGGACAGACGGCTGACCCGAGACTTGCTCGAATTGGACCCGAACATGGATGTCGATCTCATCGACACCGAGAGCCTGGCCGCCGCGGCCCAGGCCGTGTTGCAGCTATACGACATCCCGCTGCGTGCCAATGCCTGCAAACCCGGACAGGTGGTCGTCTCGGGCATCATTGACCAACCGAGCCAGTGGAAAAAACTTCGCGAGGTGATTCTGCAGGACGTGTCGAAGATCCGGGAATTGGAAGACTCGGGCGTCCAGGGGCCGCCGATCACGCGCCCGACCCGCACGCCGATCGCTGCACAACGGGTGGAACGGGTCACGACCGTAGCGATGGCCGACGACCCGCCGCACGTCGAAAATGGCAGCCACGACAACGAAAACCACGCGGCTGAAACCCGCCGCGAGAGCCCAAACGGCGGGACCGGCACCGGCAGTCCGGCCAGGGAACCCAGAGTCGCTCCCCAGCCGGATCCGGAGGCGTTGCAGGAGGTGCCGCCGGCGACTGAGGTGCCCACGATCAGACTGACCATCCGCAGTGTCAGCATCGGCCGCCGCCGCATGGTAACATTGAGTAACGGTGAGCAGGTGTTCGAGGGAGGCCTGCTCGACAACGGGTACCTGCTGAAGTCCATCCATTCCGATCATGTGATTCTCTCCCGTGCGGGAGAAGACTATCAGCTCACCTTGGGAGCCACGCCATGAGTTCGCCACTACGCATTCTCGAATTGGAATCGAAGCTCGCCAAAGACGACGACGGCAGCTTCCGCGACAACCTGTGCGAGTCGCTGAACGACGAGTTGCGGGGCGTGAAACGGCACATCGATTCCGGCCTGCCGCCCGAGGAATTCGAGCAAGCCAGTCAGTATGCCCAGGCGCTGGAAACCGCCGTTGAGGTCGTCGAACGCGTGTGGCGCGCCGAACATCCCGGCGCGTGAAGGCCGGTTCAACAAGAATCTCGAGACACTCCAGCAACATTCCAGACATAAAGCGAGGTGAACGATGGGCTTCGACATGAATGCGGTCAACCAGCAGATGTCGTCCTCGATCGATCAGGTCGGGGCCGACATGGCCTCTCAACTCGACAAAACGCAAGGTGGCGAGATGTCAGAAGAGGACATGCTGCAGTATCAAGATTCGATGAACCGCTGGAACATCATGATCAACATGCAGACCAACATTCAGAAGACTTGGGGCGACGCCCTCAAAGCGATCGCCTCGAACTTCCGCTAGGTCTCCGCCGTCGTGTTTTGTTTGCACCCTTAGACCGTAGACTGGGAACACACCTTGCAGCCGAATCCAGAAACGCTCAGCACGTTGATTGAAATCGGACTGATGGCCGCCGGCACCGGGCATGTCGCCAAAGCGCAGACGATATTTACCGGAGTGCAAGGAGTGCGTCCCGAGAGCGAGCTGCCGATGGTCGGCCAGGCCTTCGCGCACATGACCGCCGGACGGCACATGGAGGCAGCACGGTTAGTGCAAGCCGCCGTGAACAAGAATCCCGAGAGCGACCTCGCCATGAGTTTTCTGGGATTGGCACTGCGGTTTTGCGGACTCAACCAGGCCAGCCGCGACGTGTCGCAACAGGTCGTCGACGCCAACG
>CALJUK010000383.1 GCA_937975745.1 uncultured Planctomycetaceae bacterium
TGCGCGACGGCCACGTTGGCCGCCAGCATGAACTCTTCGATAATCTCGTGGCTGTCGTCATGTTGAGCTTCGTGCGCCCCGGTGACGGCACCGTCTTTGTTGAAATCGAGTTTGACTTCCGCCAGGTGCAACTCGAGTGCGCCCGACTCGAACCGACGACGGCGGAGAATGCGAGACAACTCGTGCATGCGGGCCAGCTGCTCGCGAATCTTGGCCGAGACCCGCGTCCGGAAACGGTCCGGTTCGTTGACGATTGGCATAACCTCTTCGTAGGCAAACCGCCGCGTCACCCGGATCACACTGTTCACGAACTCGGTATGAACTGGAATTCCCTCGGGACTGAACTCGACCAGAACCGACTTGGTGTAGCGGATCTGCTTCTGCTGCAGGCTGGCCAGGCCGTTCGAGAGGATCTCCGGGAGCATCGGGATGACCCGCTGCGGCAGATAGACGCTATTTCCCCGCTTCTGAGCTTCCTGATCCAGCGGAGAACCGGACGGCACGAAATGAGCGACATCGGCGATGTGGACACCCAGATGCCAATGACCGTCCTCGGACCGCGTCAGCGAGATGGCATCGTCGAAATCGCGAGCATCGGCTGGGTCGATCGTCACGATCAAGTCTCCGGTCAGGTCACGGCGGTCTCCGAAGTCGGCTTCGTCGAATGCGTCAACCTGATCACGGGCCGCCTGCAGAACTTCTTCGGGAAACTCGTCCGGTAACCCCATTTCGCGAATGATTGCCAGGGTGTCGACGCCCGGTTCACCACGCGGCCCCAGGACCTCGGTGAGAACCGCTTCGCCAACCGCAAAATGCGTTGCGAAGCGGATCTTCTCAGTCCCAACTTTGTCGTTGGGCTGAGCTCCTTTGGCGCCGGGGGCGCCGACGTCAATCCCCTCTGTGAATGTCTTTCCGTCGACTTGAACGTAGCCCTGCCCGCCACGTGTGGTGTAGGTTCCCACGAACTGCATCGAAGCCCGCAGCACGACTTCCTCGACTCGACCACAACGACGCCCGCCAAAACCTCGCCGCCTGAGAACCCGGACAAGGACTTCGTCACCGGAATGCGCGTCGTGCATGTCCTCGGGCGAGACGTACAAGTCTTCGGGAGGAAGGTTGGGAAGTGGCTCGTGGGGAATGAAGAAGCCGGCCCCGCTGCTGATCCGTCGGATGATTCCCGCGAACAGGCCGACCGTCTTCCGCGATCGCACCAGGCCCTGCTCATCGAGGAGTGCCCCTCCGGCATCGATCAGGTCCTGAAGCGCCTTGTCGAACTCGGCCCGTTTCTTCTTCTTGGTAATCCCCAGCTTCTTGGCCAGACGCTTTGCAGACGTCGGTTCGTAACCGGGACGAGAGAGGTAATCCTCCAACTGCTGCGCGAAATCAGCCATCAATTTGTCCGTCCCGCCGCAGAAGGGGCCGCGGCCCGAAGAAAATTATCCGAGATGTCGAGCGGCTTATTCGAGATCGCCGGAACTCCCTTTGAACAACTTGCGGTCAATCCGCGGATTGAAGGGAGTCCAATGCGACTGGGTATTGGCATCGTTGGCAATGTCCCGGGCAAACTCGTGCACCTTGGCATCGAGGTTGTCCAGGTAATGCAGCGCAATCGCCTCCGGCGTCATCGGCAGACGAGAACTGCCGTGTTCGTAACTACCGTGGTGACTGACGATCATGTGTTTGATTCGCAGGGCGGTTTCCTGAGGGAAGGTTTCGCCCGTCATGTCGGTATACTGAGCAATTTTTTCGTTGAGCATCTCCACCCCAATCATCATATGACCGATGAGCTGGCCTTCATCGGAATACACGAGAGTGGTTTCGAATCCCAATTCGCGAACCTTGCCCAGGTCGTGCAGAAAGATGCCCGCCAGTAGCAGGTTCAGATCGACTTGCGGGTACAAATCCGAGATACGGACGGCCGTTTCCAGCATGTTAACGATGTGCTCGACCAATCCGCCGTGATACGCATGGTGGGCTTTGACACCGGCCGGAGCCCGCCCCAGGTCGGTCATCAACGATTCATCGACCAGGAAGCATTCCATCAGTGTGCGAACCGCCGGGTCGTCGATTCCCAGTAGAATTTCCCGCAATCGGGCCAGTAACCGCTCCGAATCGTGCGTCGGCTGGGGAAGAAAGTCATTCAAGTCCATCCCGGCTGCGCTGACACGATCGATGTGCGTCAGGATGATCTGCCGAGTCCCCTGGAAAAGTTGGACCTTCCCCTTCACCCGGACCAGATCGCCGGGATTCACATGGGCAACAGATTCTTCGCTGACGTTCCACAGCCGGGCGTTGATTAATCCGGTCCGGTCGCGAATGTCGACAGACAAGTACAAGCTGGCATTGCGGTTGGCGCGAATTTGCTTGTCGACCAGCAGATAGCACTCGTCCACAGGATCACCGTCCTGGAGTGCGTCGATCTCCTGGCGGGCGACGGTTTTGCTGCGGGTCGATAACTCGGTCGAAGATGACATTGGCGGGCAACTCGGGTCTGTCGCAGGCAGCCTTGGCTCGACTTTGCGGCGCATGCGGGCGTGAATGCGGAATGGAAGGTGTCACGCCGATTCTAAGACCCACCGGATTGACCAACAAGGGTCATACCGACATTCGCCGGTCGGCATGGGCTGCACTCGGACGGGCCGCACTCTGGACGGAGTCGCAAATTGCACTACACTTGCCGATCGGTTCGCCCTCCCACGGCGGGACCGTAACCCACTTAACCTTCATACACATTGTCAACAAACGACAACCTGGACCGGATCGTCGGGCGGGAATTGACCCGCTCGCCCTCTGGAATTCGGCCGAACGCAGTTTCCCCGCGCGGCCGCCAGATTGTCTGCCCCGGTTTGATGCACCGTCCCGATTTGATGCAACGCGAGGAACTTCATGGCCAAAGCCCCTAAGAACGCCATCAGTCCGACCCGGACCGAAGACTACCCGGAATGGTACCAGCAGGTCATTAAGGCGGCCGACCTGGCTGAGATCTCGCCCGTCCGGGGGTGCATGGTCATCAAGCCCTGGGGCTGGTCGATCTGGGAGAACATGCAGTCGATTCTGGACGGCAAGTTCAAGGAAACAGGACACGAGAACGCGTACTTCCCCCTGTTTATCCCCATGAGCTTCCTCGAGAAGGAAGCTGAACACGTCGAAGGTTTCGCCAAAGAGTGCGCCGTAGTGACGCATCACCGTCTGGAACCGGGCCCCGACGGTGGTCTCGTGCCGGCCGGTCCATTGGAAGAACCGCTGATTGTCCGCCCCACCAGCGAGACAATTATCGGGGCGATGTATGCCCGCTGGGTGCAGTCCTACCGTGACCTGCCAATTCTGATCAACCAGTGGGCCAACGTTGTCCGCTGGGAATTGCGAACCCGAATGTTCTTGCGGACAACAGAGTTTTTGTGGCAGGAAGGCCACACTGCCCACGCGACCGAGGAGGAAGCCCGCGAAGAAACGCGGCGGATGCTGGACGTGTACGCCGATTTCGCCGAGAACTCGATGGCGATGCCTGTGATCCGTGGAGAAAAAACAGCCGGCGAGCGTTTCCCGGGGGCGGTCTCGACACTCTCAATCGAGGCCATGATGCAGGACCGCAAAGCCTTGCAGGCCGGGACATCGCACTTCTTGGGGCAGAATTTCTCCCGGGCGCAGGAGATCAAGTTTCAGGATCAGCAGGGGCAGGAAGTCTTCGCCTGGACGACATCCTGGGGTGTCTCGACCCGCCTGGTTGGTGCTCTCATCATGACGCACAGTGACGACGACGGCTTGATCGTCCCGCCCAAACTGGCTCCCAGGCACGTTGTCCTTTTGCCGATTTACCGGAGCGACGACGAGCGAACTTCCGTCCTGGAATTCTGCAGTTCACTGCAAGCCGACTTGCAGGCGCAATCGTTCGCGGGACAGCCGATCCGCGTGATGGTTGACGATCGGGATATTCGTGGCGGCGAGAAGAACTGGCAGCACATCAAACGCGGAGTGCCGTTGCGCGTCGAAGTCGGCCCGAA
>CALJUK010000384.1 GCA_937975745.1 uncultured Planctomycetaceae bacterium
GATGCTCCTCGACAACCTCGCCAATTAGCGAAGTCGCCGACAGTTCGCCGTGCAGCCGCCCCGTGACTTCGCCTCGTAGCCTTGCCGCCGTCAATTGTGCGATCGCGCCGGGAACGCTAGCGACCGAAGGGGCAGCCGCCACGACCCCCCTGTACCGCCCGACGATTTGCTGAAGATCGCCGCCCGAGTCGAGAGACCCGTCGGGGATCGGTGCAATCCGCCGATAGGGGCCGGCCGAAGACGCCGACCGCCGCTTGTCCGCCGTGTCGATCGCCACGACTTAGCCTTTGCCCGCCTTGTTCGCTTCCTTGAGGGCGTCGAGTTGCTCTTGCGCCTCGGCGACCAGCTTGTCGACGCCCGCCTTTAAGCCGGCGTAACTCTTCGCGCAATCCTCTAGCGAATCGACCGCGCCCGCGACTTTCTCGGCCGCCTCGGTCGCGGTCGCCGCACCCGGCAGGATCGGCAGATCATGCGCCTCGCAGGCGGACAGCAGCGCATCGGTCGCGCCCGGCGACACGGCGAACAGCGCCCCCGCCTGCTTTGCCGCCACAACGTCCCTTTCGCTCAGCACCGTGCCCGCGCCGACGACGCCGCCCCTGACCTCGGCCATCGCCCGGATCACCGCCAGCGCCGCCGGCGTTCGCAGCGTCACCTCCAATACCGGCAGCCCGCCGGCCACCAGCGCCTCGGCCAGCGGCCGCGCCCTGGAGGCATCCTCGATCACCAGCACCGGGATCACCGGCGCCAGGCGGCACATCTCCCGCCTCCGCGCGCTGGCGTTCTTGGGCGATATCATCGCGCAGGCTCCCTTTCCTGTCCGGCCGGAAACATCCCCGCCGCAGCCGGTCTTCCGTTCTGGCGCATCGTCGCCGGCCGCAATCCGTTCGATCTCACACCACCACCGCCGCGCCGTGCTGCGAATCGCCCACCGTCCGGCGGAACATCTCGAACATCTCGCGCCCGGTGCCGGTTCCGTTCGCCGACAGATCGACCTCGACCGCATCGCGCGCGTCCAGATCGGCGTCAAGCACCTCAAGCCGCCCGCCCGAAGCGTCGACCCGCACCAGGTCTCCGTCGCGCAACTTCGCCAGCGGTCCGCCGGCGGCCGCCTCGGGGCAGACATGAATGCAGGCGGGCACCTTGCCGCTGGCGCCCGACATCCGCCCGTCGGTCACCAGCGCCACCTTCAGCCCGCGATCGAGCAGGACCGACAGGACCGGCGTCAGCGAATGCAGTTCGGGCATTCCGTTGGCCTTCGGTCCCTGGAACCGCACGATAACCACCGTGTCCCGGGTGAACTCGCCGGCACGGAACGCCGCCTTCACCGCCTCCTGGTCGTCGAACACGCGTGCGCGCGCCTCGATCACGTGATGCTGTGGCTTCACCGCCGACACCTTCATCACCCCACGGCCCAGATTGCCGGTCAGCTCCTTCAACCCGCCGGTCTGCTGGAACGGATCCCCCGCAGGGCGCAGAATCTGCTCGTTCAGGCTTTCACCCGGCCCGTCCCGCCATTCCAGCACGCCGTCGATCAGCTTCGGTTCCTCCCTATAGCGCCTCAGCCCGCCGCCGCCGAGGGCCCTGCTCTCGGCCTGCAGCAGCCCGATCCCCACACGCCCGCCGATCAGAGAGGCCCGCCCGCCCGCCGCGTGGAAATGGTTCACGTCCGCCAGCCCGTTCGGGTAGACCTTTGCCATCAGCGGAACCGCGCCGCTGATCGCGTCGAAATCCTCCAGATCGAGGATCACCCCGGCCGCCCGCGCCATCGCCGGCAAATGCAGCACCAGGTTGGTCGAGCCGCCGGTCGCCATCAGCCCGACGATGCCGTTGACGAAGGCGCGTTCGTCCAGCACCTCGCCCGCGGGGCGAAAGTCGTTGCCAAGCGCGGTGATCTGTAGGGCCCTTTGCGCCCCGGCAACCGTCAGCGCCTCGCGCAAGGGGGTGTTCGGGTTCACGAAGGATGCGCCCGGCAGGTGCAGCCCCATCACCTCCATCAGCATCTGGTTGGTATTCGCCGTGCCGTAGAAGGTGCAGGTGCCCGGCCCGTGATAGCTCGCCATCTCGGCCCGCATCAGCGCGTCGCGCCCCACCTCGCCGGCCGCGAACTGCTGCCGTACCTTGGCCTTTTCGTCGTTCGGCATGCCGCTGGGCATCGGCCCGGCAGGCAGGAACACCGCCGGGATATGGCCGAAGGTCGCCGCCGCGATCACCAGCCCCGGCACGATCTTGTCGCAGACGCCCAGATAGACCGCCGCGTCGAAGCAGTCATGCGACAGCGCCACGCCGGCGGCCAGCGCGATGGTGTCGCGGGAAAACAGCGACAGCTCCATCCCCGGCTGGCCTTGCGTGACCCCGTCGCACATCGCCGGCACACCGCCGGCGACCTGCGCCGTGCCGCCGGCTTCGCGCGCGGCCTTTCGGATCAGCGCCGGAAACGTCTCGAACGGCTGGTGCGCCGACAGCATGTCGTTATAGGCCGTCACGATGCCAAGGTTCGGCGCCCGCCCCTTGGCCAGCGTCGCCTTGTCCGGTCCGGTCGCGGCATAGGCATGGGCCTGGTTTCCGCAGGCCAGGTGCGCGCGGACCGGGCCATCCTCGGCCCGGCGCCGGATACGCTCCAGGTACTGTCCGCGCGGCCCACGGCTGCGCCGCCTGACCCGCTCGGTGACCGCTTCGATCGTCGCGTTCAATGCCAGCAGGTTCGATTGCTCGGCGACCTCGTTGACGGTTGTGACAATCTCGGCAATCGCCAGCGTCTTTTCGCTGAGCGCCACAATGTTCTCGGCGACCTCCTCGACCTGTTCGCGAATCGAATCCATCGTCTGATTGGTCGAACGAACAGACTGCAGGCCGACTTCGCTGGTCTGGCTGGTCGCTTCGGCCTTGGCGGCCAAAGCCCTTGCCTTTTCGATGATCTGGGCACCCGTTTCGGAAATCTCCTTCATCGTGCTCGTGATCTGCTGGATTGTGGCAGCCTGCTCTTTGGTGGCGGCGGACTGTTGTTTCGAGGATGAAGAGATCTGGGCCGCAGCGCAGTTGACATCTTCCGTGACAGAGCGAATCTGCCCGGTCAGACTCTTCAGGCTGTGTAACATGCGGCTGAATGTTTCCGTCAGGTCTCCCACCTCGTCATCCGAGCAAGCGGCCAGTCCGTCGGAGCGGAGATCGCCGTCTGCCACCTTCTTTGCCAGTGCGGCCACGTCACCCAACGGGCGCGAGATCCCACGGGCGATCAGCCAACTGAAAACAATTCCCAGGATGCCAGCGGTGGCTCCGATGAAGATTTCCCAACGAATCGTGGCCGCCATGTTCTCTTGCGAGTACGCGGTGAAGAGTTTGCTTCCCTCGTCGATTGTCTGATGTAACTGACGGCCGTCCGCGAGCAGTTCCTCCAGACGCGAGTCGGCCTCTACTTTGTCTGTCGTTTCGAGAAGTCGGTCCGCTTTGTAGAAAAGGTCGTTCACCAGTCGCCGTTGCGCCTCAAGATTCTGACGGAGGGCTTCTGTCGGGGCCGGAGGAACAACGCGAATGTCGTCCTTTGTGAGTGACATAACGACGGGGCCACCATTAAGCAGGCTGTCCAATGTCTCGCGAAAGATTCGCCGCGTTTCGTCGAAATCGGTATCCCGCAGTTGTTGCAACTCCAAGACGACGTTCTTCAGGTGCTGCTGGTTCAGCATTCGTTGCCGACCGAGCACGTCGGTAATCGCGGCATCGGCCTTTTGCCGTTCGATGGCCATCGTCGTGTACGCGACGAGTGCCGTGATCGCCACGATGAAGAAGAGTGGGATACAGGCGGCTTTTTTTCCGACGGTAAACCGCCCGAAACGCCACACATGATGTTTGTGGTCCATGTCGAATGTTCTCCTGCAATGGGGCAGTCGTGGGTAAGCGTGCCCGGTCGCTGTGGTTGGTGTGTCAGGTGTCCAGAAGGATTCGTTCGCAGTTCAATAGAATGAGGCGTTGGCGAGTGCCGTCATCCCCATGAGTAACGGCCTTTGTGCGGGAGAGATCGTCGAGTGAAGCCAGTTCGGCATCGGTGATGTCCGTCACTCTCTCGACCTGGTCGACGCGCAGCGCGACCGAATCGGAAGATGTCTTCACGACAATGAGATAGCCTCGGCTCTCGGCGGAAGCCGGCGGCATCTCGAGCAGGATGCGGAGATCGACAACCGAATGGATCGCACCATGCAGGCTGACGATTCCCGATAACTCGGCCGAGGCCGTCGGCAGGGGAGTGCAGTTCTCGAACGGCTGCACTTCGACGACCTGTTGCAGTGGAATGCCGTATTGCTCGTCCGCCAGCGTGAAGACCAGAATCCGATTGCGATTCTCGCGATGGGCTTCGTCGATGCGCCGCATGGCCAGCCGTTTGGCACGGCGTTTCAGGATGGCTTGCAACTCCACCGGGTCGACACGTCCGAGCCGTTCCAGCGCCGCCTGGGACGCGGCGACATGCTGTCGGGCCAAGTTCCAGTCAATTCGATTTCTTGTGGTCACGCGCGTACCTCCTGGCCTGGGGAAATGCGTCTTCGCAGGAGTTCCTTTAAGTCGCCCGCGGTCAAAGGCGCGTCTTCAACAACGATGTGAGAGTCGTCGAGCCCGTCCAACAGCGTGGACGCGAAGCGGAAGCTGCGATCCGCGGCATCCGCCTGGCCTTGGTTGGTCAGTAACAGACCGTGATAGTAGTTGGCGAATGGATCGCGACGGTTCAGGAAGAGTGACCGTTTGACTGCTGCAAAACATTCTCTGGTCTGGTCAACCTGTTGCAGCAACATCGCGTGGTACAAGTGGACGCGAGGATCCAGGTCGTTCTCCAACAGGAGGGCCTTACAGCGTGCGAGCGATTCGTCGATCTTGCCCTGGTCGGCCAGAGTGCGAAGCTCGCCCAACGCCGATTGCGAGCCGTCCCGCATCCGTTCCGCGACCGGCTGCCGATGCGCCGGCGGGGCCACCGCAGAGCCGATCCGTTGCTGTCGTGTCGAAGAGGGGTCCGCGAGTTCGGGCGAAGCCGTGACCGTTGGCCGCAGAACCCGTCGGTCTGGCGACTCGCGATACGCGACCTTTGGCGCGGCGTCACTCACAGCGCATGGCTTCCGCCGATACAGGATCGCACCGGGACAAGCGACCGTCTGGAACTGGTGAAACAGTGTGGCGTTCGGCTCGGAATGGCCGACGGCAATCCAGCCTGCGGGAGTCAACGCATCGTAAAACTGGTTGATCAGTTGCCGTGTCGTATCACGACTGAAATAGATGATGACGTTCCGACAGAGGATGAGATCGAATCGGCCGGTGTGGTGACTTCCAACAGGGAGGCCATCTTCGACCAGGTTATGTTGCCGGAAGTCCACACAATCGGTGTACTCGGGCCGAATTCGATGTTGCTTCCCGATTGGAGTGAAGCACGCGTCTTTCACTTCCGCCGGAAGCGAGCGAAGTGTCCACTCTTCGAACTCACCGCGCTCCGCTTGCGCCAGATACTCAGAATTGATGTCGGTCGCCAGAATCCGGATGTCCCAACCGCGCGTCCCCGCCGCAAGTTGTCGCTTCAGTAGGATCGCCAGCGAGTACGGCTCGGCACCGATGGAACACCCCGCGCACCACACGCGCAGTTGTCGCCGTTCCCGATTGCGATCGAGTAGGTCTGGGAAGACTGTCTCGCCGAGTGCGCGAAACATTTCGGCATGCCGAAAGAAGTACGTTTCGCCGATCGTCAGCTCGGAGACGAGGCGTTCAAATTCCTGCGGGTCCTGCTCGATCAGCTCGCGGTACGCATCGCACGTCGTGATGTGGCGGACTTGCAGTCGCCGTTGCAATCGTCTTTCCAAGTCAGAACTTTTGTCGACGTAGTACTGCAGTCCCGTCCGCTGAATGACGTAATCCCGCAGTCGGACGAAGGCGTCGTCCGAGTCGACGGGTCGGGTTGGCGTGCAGTCGATTGTCGTCATCGGTTTGCCTCCTGTACCGCGGCGACGCGTGCTTGTTCGATCGACCGCAGCTCGCTGACTCGAAGGCGTTCTTCCTCCAGCATTAACCTGTCCGCCGCCAGTAACAGTGAAGTCTCGGTACCAATGCGGACCATCCCCGTTGCGCATTCGTTAACGGAATGACCGGCGGGAATCGGTAGCAGATCGTGGGGGGGCACCCGGGAAACAGTGTCGATCCGATCGACCTGAATGGCGAACCGAATGCGCTCGCCGCGCAGAACGATCAACGGGGTGTAGAGACCCACCTGTTGTTCCGCCGCACCGAAGAGCTCGCTCGTGCGAATGACGGGAACAAACTCTTCACCAATCACCAGAAACCCCGCCAGGATCCGTGGCCCCCTTGGCGGGACAACCAACTCAGCCATCTGCACGATCTCGTCCACGGCCTCGCGCGGAAGCGAGTAGAGCTGATCGGCGAGTGTGAATTGAACGATCCAGCGAGCACTGTCGTCTCGGCTGGTTTGCTTGTCGGTGCGAACCAATGGCTTCCTCCTGTTGTGTGTCGCTGTCACTCCGTCTTCGTTCTAGAAGCGGTTCCAAAACCTCTGTGTGCTTCGTCTTCGTCCTGTGAATGCGGGGCGAAGACTCGCCCCAACCGGTTTTGAAACTGGTTCTAGAAACGTCGTGAGGTTGGATTCGGTCGCCGGGGGAGCTCGTCCTGACAAAATGCGGCAAGTCTCCGGTTTAGGCTTTCGTGCCGGTCGTAGCGCGCAGAAAGAATCGCATTTGATGCGCGAATGTCGCACAACGGCCGGCGCGATCGCCCGGCAAAGATAAGCCGCGGTCCAGACGCAGCAAGGACGATTCCGACGCAGTGCGAAACTTGGAACGGGAATGAGAAAATCTCACCCCCCCTGCCGAGTGTGCGATCGCGGACTTAGCCGACCAACACTGTGCTGG
>CALJUK010000385.1 GCA_937975745.1 uncultured Planctomycetaceae bacterium
AGTGTCTGCTCGCCCGCCGACTGGCCGAGCGCGGCGTCCGGTTCGTGCAAATCTATTGTGGTGCGGAAAACACGACAGCCAAGAAAATCCGTCCTAACTGGGACAGCCACGAAGACCTGCCCCGCGATCATGGTTACTGGGGAGCCGTCCTCGATACCGGTGCCGCTGCTTTGCTCACAGATCTGAAGTCTCGCGGCATGCTGGACGACACGCTGGTCATCTGCACGACCGAATTTGGACGCCAACCGGCTGCACAGGGAGCGAACGCCAAAGGCCGTGACCACAACGCCGGGGCATTCACGGCCTGGCTGGCTGGCGGTGGCATTCGCGGAGGCATCGGGTACGGTGCCACCGACGAACTCGGCTTTCAGGCGGTCGATTCACCCGCTTACAGCTATGACCTGCACGCGACGGCGTTGCATTTACTCGGCATCGATCACACTCGGCTGACGTACTACCACAACGGTATCGAACGCCGATTAACCGATGTGCATGGTCACGTCGTGCAGGAGCTCGTCGCGTGAACTCCACAGTCACGTACGCAGAACGCCCTCGACGATCGTGAACGCGACGATGCCGCCGTTTTGGAAAGGTCCTCGTCGAACGCAAGCTCAGGCTCGACGCGAACGCTTTCGTAATCTTGTGCTGTCACGTGCGGCGGCGTGGTGTCGCCAGCGGACGAATTGACGCGGCGGCCGGTGCCTCCCAGCCAGTGATGGTGCAGGAAGCCAGTTGTCCTTGCAGAGCTGAGGCGGCGCATCGTGTGGCCGTCCAATCAGGGTGCACTACAAAATGTCGACCGGGCGTTTGCGGGCCGCCCAGAGTCCCTCGGCGTAGGCCACACCACACGTCTGACCGCGGTAGCGAGCCAACGTCTCTTTCCCCCGCTGCGCACCGCTTTGACGACTCGCGTCGAACGGCTGATTCTGCATCAACGCCATGAAGCGGCCCAGCCATTCGTGAGCCCGCTCCCAGTGGTCGGTCACGTCAACAAACGTGTCAGGCTCGAACCCGATCGTGTGTCCCGGACCGTTGTCGTACTGGTAAATCGCCCGCGGCGTCTTGAAGCCATCCTCGTTGAGAATCCGCCCGCCATGCCGCAGGGCAATCTTGCTGAGCTGAGACGCCACCGTGTGATCGTGGTGGTGGTCATTCTCCCACAGATGAAAGGCGATATCCGGCTTGATCTCGTGGACGGCCTGGGCCACCTTCCGCTTCGTCTCGGCATTGGTGTCATACTTCTGCGACGCGAAGTCGAGGTACTGTGTCTCCACGCCGTAGGATTTCGAGATCTCAATCGTCCCGTCGAGGAACGACTGCTCCCGCCCCTTGGTGGGAGGCCAATTCGAATAATCGCCAATCAGGATCAACTGTACGACACGGTAATGCTTGGCAACGGCCTGCAGCATGGTTCCGGGGATGCCATACACGCAATCGTCGTAGTGGGCTCCCATCGCCAGCAGCGTCTTCTGTTCGGCCATTCCGTTGGTCTCCGTTCGTACAAATCGTCCTGGGCACTTTGATTACGGATTGTTGACGCCGCCCCGCTCGATCTCATCGGTCACAACAGGCGTCCCACTTTCGCGCAGTTCGATCAGACCAAACATGTCCACGCGACTGACAACCGCTTTCACCAGCCGTCGGCCGAACCGGCTGCCAGAAAGAGTGAGTGGAATGCGAATTCTGCGGCGAAGAAACACAGACAGGCTGTCGAGCAGCTGGTCGCACGGCAGAAAAAACGCCGCCACAAGGAATGCGTTGTACTTAAAATAAAACCCAAATGATTCGACGATGCCATAGTACAGCCCGAGCAAGCCGACTCCAATCGCAAACCGGAACCAGCGTGAAAAAACAGCCGCGATCGCAGTCGTTTCGATCACAAGAGTAGCAACCTGCAACGCGATGGCCGCCTGCCGATTCGACACAATCAGTTCGTTCACGAACGAATCGTCCCGGCCCCAGAGATGAACCCACAGCTGCAGCGAAACGCCGTTGGCCCACTCCGGGCCACTGACAACGAGTTTGCTCAACCCCGCATACGTGTGAAAGAGCGCAATGCAGAACACGCTTAGCATGAAGGTCCAATTGGGATACAACGGACTCTGCCAGAACACGCCTTTCAACAAAGCGACTCGGATTTCGCGGTAGTGAAATTGATACCACAGGGCATGAATCAGCAAAACCATGTTGGTCAGATGATACACATGCGAGATGTGAGTCGAGTTCTCGTAGCTCATGGCCACGACGGCTGTCATACACCCCACGGAAAGCCAGCACGAGACGGGGAGCACCAATTGGAGCCCCCACAAGCCTCCTCCCACGAGAAGTCCAAGCCGACAAACTAGCAACAGACTTCGACTGGCAAGGATCTGCTCGGGAAGGAACGACAAGGCCGTCACCGGGACGTTGCGATCTGTCGGTGCCGCGGAGAGCACCCAACTCGTCTGAGTGATGCTGATATAGATCAGGATCCAGATCACCAACTGTCCCGACAGAGGACGCGAGAACCCACTGAGGTATGTCTTCCACCTAGCGAACATGTTGTTCGACCCGCATGCGACTCTGGCGAATGATTCCCACGGTCTGCGAATCGGTCGCCCCCACGACGACCTGCAGAACATCCACAAAAGGCAGTTCCGGGTACTCTTTTGTCAATCTCCGAAAGACGTGCATCCGTAATTCCTCTTCCGATGGTTCCGTGCCAAATTGATCGAGTGTCGGAAAAGGCCTTCGTCCAGCTCCAAAGCCAACCGGATTTCCATCGTAGTTCCTCTGCAGTTGGAATCTCTCCAGCGGCAGCAGCTTGCCATCCGGACCGAGAACGACATATGCGCAATACAGCTGCGGACGATCACGGAACATGGGAGCGATCGAAAACGGATACAACTCCCCGAAGACCAACGGGAGAATGACCGCGGCAGCGGCAATGATTGCTGCACTGATCACCTCAGCCCAACATACGGGCCGCGGCTGGACAAGGCTGCCGTCGCTGGACAAGGCTTCTGTCACATCCGCTTCAGGACTCGCCCGTTGTTGGCCATCGAGCGGTCGGCCTTGCTTGTGGCTGTGCATGTCAAGACGGCTTTCGTAGCAGCGACTCAACGCGAAGTGCATTGCGGTCACAAAGTCGGTGGAGTCCCTCGCACCGGAGCCGACTTGCCTCTTGAAGGAGCATCGTGGCGATCACCATACACCGGGTGGCAAGCCCTCCTTTAGTGCAGTTTGCGATCAATGCTGAACCTCCGCAATGGAGGCCCCAGGCAATTCAACAGTCCAGCCATGACAGCCGCTCAAGACGGTGGGAAGCGATTGATCGTGCAGCCTAAAACTCGATGCCATAGCGTTCCGTCATCACTCGACGGATGTTGGCAGACGCCTCTTCGATGAGTTGCCAGCCCTCGACCTTCGTCGCGGTCGCACGGTTCTGCTCTTCCTTGTGAATCTGGTTGCGATCTTTCTCGTTTCCTGTGGCATTCGTGACGACGCCGTAACCGGCACCGTTGTAGTTGTACGTGTAGTTGTAATAGTTAGCCGCATAGGCATTCGAACTGGTCCGCAATTGTGCGTTGCGAACGCCTTCGTTCAGGCCGGCACCGCGACGGGTGGTCGCCATCGTGCGCAGCGTCCCGGCAGTCTTGGCACCCCAATCGAGAAGTTGCGGATCGACGTTCAAGATCGGAAGACGATCGATCTTGCGGGCGTACCGCTCCATCCAGACCGCGTCCATACCACCTCGAGGATCCTGCTTGTCCCGATCCTGGCGGAGATCGTCCAGCAGCGACATCACCGACTTGTAATAAACCTGCGAACTCTTCGCGGTTTCTGTCTGCGACTGTGGATCGCCCGGGGATGTGGTCTTTGGGGGAAGGTTCGGGTTACCCGTCGCTGCCGTCATGCCAGCGGTCTTCTCGCGCAGTTCGCTGAACTTGGTTGTCGGGATCTCCAGCAGACTGAGAACCCGTCGCAGTCCATCGGTGGGCAAGACCCCTTCCATGATGATGGCCTTGTCCACGACAACCAACTTCGCTTTCTCCAGACCCGGAAGATCCAGGCCCAGGTGCTTCGCTGCTTCCAGGACGAGTTGCTTGGCGGTCGCGTCAGGCATGTTCACCGGCTGGCCGAAATCGATGCGAATCTTGGCCGTCGCCTGCGAGTCGATTGCGATTTCAACCGACGCGCCGACAAGTGATCCGATCAAAGAAACCACCTTCTCGACATTCAAGTTGGCTTTCGTAATCGCTTCGGATGATTCGAGCGTGTCGGCAACCCGGTGTGGCGAGGCGGCATCCTTCAGATCAATCGCCATCACAATCTGGTTCGTTGGAGTGACCCGGGCAATGGCCATGTCCAGGTAGGCCGGCAGTCGCCGGACCCGGCTGGATTTCAGATTGCCAATCCACCGCGAAACTGCCTGCCGTTGTGCCGGTGAAATGATCCCCAGCGTCTTCTCGCCCACTCCAATCAGGTAAGCATCGCTGGGCGACCAGACGGCCTCCTTCCCATTAATCTGATCGACATACCCTCCTTCCGCCCTCGCAATGGATCGCATCGACAGCGGTTCCGTCATGGTCATGATGGCGGCCTCCCAGACTTGGGCAAAGCCATGGTTCGGGAAGACCTGACTGGCAATGATCAGCTTGTCCGCTTCCGGAGGAAGAAAGATGGCCCGGTCAACGTACGCCGCTTCCAATTTGCGGGACCAACCCTGCTTCTCCGCCAGCGGCGTCTTCTGCACGGCAGCCGCATCGATCGCAATAATGACGTTCGCGTTTCCTGGCGTCATCGCTGCCAGATCGGAGAGCTGGGCAAAGCAGTTGGGGGGGAGCGTGAGAACGAGACCGATGACAAGTGTTGCAGCGATAAGTAGGGGACGCACGGATTCTCTCCCTTGATGTGCAATTCGGTGGCGCGTAGGTGCGAACTCGATTGTTCCGCGAGAATTGCGAAACCATGAGAATTGTTGGCTCACCCAACCTGCGGGTGACTGCCGTGTTCTACACCCGTATCCTACCCGAGAGCGTTCCCTGGATTCCAGACGCTTATCGCCCGATCTGGTCTTCCAGGATTCTTCGCGATTCCAATGCAGCCTGCTCCCACTCGCCGGCGCGCGCGTCGGCCACGATGTCGAGAAGCCACGCGGCTTCCCGAGAAGTCAGCGATTCTTCGTCCAGCGATTGCTCGATCAACTCTTCAATGACAGCCAGCTTCTCCGTCTTTTGGAGATTGCAGGCCGAATACAGAGCCTTCGTGATCTCGTAAGCCCGCGGACTGACTTCCGGATACCAGCAGCCCACGATTGAAAGAATCATCAGACTGGCGGCCAGCCTGACGCCGCTGATCGTTCCC
Source organism: uncultured Planctomycetaceae bacterium (assembly GCA_937975745.1). Taxonomy (GTDB): domain Bacteria; phylum Planctomycetota; class Planctomycetia; order Planctomycetales; family Planctomycetaceae; genus CALJUK01. The sequence goes on from CALJUK010000385.1 coordinate 5,347, forward strand.
CGTCGCGTTGCGGACAGCGTCATCAGAATTCTCCAATCACTTCGCCTTCAGCGATACTGGAGAGTTCGGCCCACAGAAGCAGATTGATGTTCTCCGAAACGAAGCGGACCGACCCGTCCGCCATACAGACCTGTCCACCGCCGGGATGCTCGGAATACATCTGACCAACGTGCAGTGTGGGAAAGTTGATGGGATGGATGATCGGATCCCCCGTGATGTCCAGTTCTCCGCCGGATGGGCCAGCATGGACCAGTGTCAGCGTCGCAGCCGCATCGGGCCCGTTTTCGGGCGTGGAGACCGACGGCCGTGTAAATGCCCCCGGCACGACACCAACCCACGTCTTGTCGCTCAGCTGCGAGGAGTGCTCTCCCAGTACAATCGAATTGGATGTGCCGTCGACAAAGTCCCGGAGCTGAACACCCGAGTTGCGAAAGAAGGGGCCATCCGCCACACGCGACGCATCTCCGTTGATGATGACGGGTGCCGTGGTCGACGTGTAGATATTGGTAAAAATCACTCCGGTCTTACTGGCACCACATTCTCCCCAACACGACTCCTGCCCGTGACTGGCCACATAGTTACTGCGGCCGAAGACGAGTTGATTTCCCCCAACAACCAGGGGAGAACCAGCGGCATTCTCGACCGTAAAGGAATCGTCAGGGCCGGACGAGGTCGGACACAAGAAGACCGGCAGCTTCGTACGGACGAGACTAGCATTTGCCGGACTCCAGCAGGGAGAGTCGATCGCCAGCGCATTGTAGATCACCGCCTGATCAAGATAGGGAAGGAGCATGGTTCCCCAGCCCCACCCCGGGGCTCCATCCCAAGTCGCCGAATCGGTGTTGGCCCAGGCGGGGGCCGACCCGTCGCTCGTCGGATACGAGTAATATCCCGCGGGAAGGGCCCGATGTGTGTCGTGGTAGTTGTGCAACGCCAAGCCCAGCTGCTTGAGGTGATTCTGACATTGGGACCGGCGGGCGGCCTCGCGTGCCTGCTGAACCGCAGGCAGCAGCAGCGACACGAGGATTCCGATGATCGCGATGACCACCAGTAACTCGATCAGTGTGAAACCGCGACTGGAACCAACCCTCCGACAAACTCTCATCGTCGCCTCCTGAATGCCGCCCCGCTGCGAAACCACCTTTACATGTAGCGAATGCCACAGAGTAGCTATCACTACATTTACAATACCGAGACCGATTGTAGCCCTTGCTACGCTTCTGTCAAGCGGCGAGACGAGAAAGCATCACCCGGGGCAAGTCTTGTGCAATGGGCAAAACGACTTCTCGACCGAAAGTGCACACACGTTTACTGCCAATCGAGCCGTCCACAACTGGAATTCGGGACCGCAACCAAGAAGTACAGAAACGCCACAAACTGTTATCTGAAATCCACATACACCGCGCAGGAAACCAACGCCTCACTTCGTTTTCCCTCTGCACGTTGCATCCAGACCGGACGGTTTGCAGAATGGCGGACTTGAATGTCGGACGGCCGATCCGGTCACCGGAGCACCACCGTTATGGGCGGGATGTCACCGCCACCGACACGACCCGAATTGAGGAGACGGTATGGCTACGGCGACCCTGGATCCGAACAAGATGCTTCGCCCCAGAAGGAAGCTGACGGGCATCTCGGCGGTCCTGCTGCCGTTTCGCGAAAATGGTGATGTCGACTGGCCCGGCTTCCGGAACCACGTGGTCCGGACGGCCGAGGCGGGACTGATTCCCGCCGTCAATATGGACACTGGCTACATCAACCTGATCGACGACGAAACCCGCCTGGAAGTTCTCGCCCAGACACGCAAGACACTGGGGGACGAACAGTTCGTGGCCGGGGCATTTGTGCCCGACCGAGCGGGAGATTCGTTCAACGGAGAAGAATACAAGTCTCGGATCGGCGAAATATGCGAGGCGGACGCCATACCGGTCATCTTTCAGTCGTTCGGACTGGTGGAACAGCATCCCGATCGATTGATCGACAGTTACCGCCAATTGGCGAACTGTTGCGACCGATTCATCGCCTTCGAGCTGACAACCGACCTGGCCCCCTTCGGCGCAGTGTATGATTTGGACACCTACGCTGAACTGATCGAAATCCCCCAGTGCCTGGGAGCCAAGCACTCGTCCTTCCATCGGGAACCCGAGTGGCAGCGGCTGCAGCTCCGCGACGCCCGGCGACCCGACTTTCGCGTCTTTACGGGGAACGACCTGGCGATCGACATGGTCACGTACGGCAGCGATTACCTGCTCGGCCTGAGCACATTCTCGCCGGAACTGTTCGCCCGCAGAGATGCCGCCTGGGAAGCGGGCAACCCGGAGTTCTACGAAATCAACGACCAGTTGCAATACCTGGGATTCTTCGCCTTCCGGAAACCAAGCCCGGCGTACAAGCACTCCGCAGCCCAGTTTCTGAAAGTGCTCGGACAGATCGACTGTGACAGCACCCACCCGAAGAATCCCAAACGACCGGCCAGCGACGTCGAAATCCTTCGGGAAATTGCCCAGCGCATGGGCCTGTTGAAAAAGTGAGTCCACTTGCACACCATCACCCCAACCGGCGGATCAGCCAATCCGCGATTGAGGCGTCCCCCCATGAGCACCGAGAATTCCCCACCAAGTCATCCTCTGGAAATCGACGTGCAGAGCGTCCACGCCATGTTAAGCCGGGGTGACGACTTCTTACTGCTCGACTGCCGCGAATCGAGCGAATACGCCCACGTGAAGATCGATCAGGCGACGTTGATCCCAATGTCCGAATTGGCCGACCGTGCCGGCGAGTTAGAGCAACATCGGCAAAAGGAGGTTGTGGTGCACTGCCACCACGGCGGGCGCAGTCTCCGCGTCGTCCAGTGGCTGGTGGCGCAAGGCTATTCGAATGCCCGCAGCATGGCCGGCGGCATTGACCGCTGGGCCATCGAGATCGACCCGTCTCTCCCGCGGTATTGATTTCTCCCCCGGTATCGCTACCGGCCGCAGTTCGCATTTGCCAACGCCAGCTTGCCGGCGACTGTCTCTGCGTGCGCGATCTCGCTCGCGCCGCTCGGCCCTTCCTGCCGACAATTGGCCGCCCCCAAGAAATATTCGCAACAGCAAACACCTGAAAGACCGGGTAGACGGTTAGCCAACCTCCGGGTTTCGAAACGGACGAGGAGCCGGTCGTCGTTGCATGAGCTCCGGAATCGATGGCGGGCCACCTCGTTGCTGCGCAACACAGCCAATTCATTGAAAACTGGCTGGACACCCACCTCAGCCACACGGGAAGGCGGTCTACAAAAAACGGGAGGCTGATAGACCAGCCCCCCGTCCTGAGTTCCGTTGCCTCTTGTCACAAACAATTTCGGCCTGCGGCAGCGGCATTCTGTCGGCGACGGCGAACCGTACAAAGTGTCAGCGCCCCGGCCCCCATCCCCAGTAAGACCAGAGACGACGGCTCGGGGACTGCAGCAGGTGCTTCGGTGTAAGTGTACTCGACACTGACCGTTCCAATGCCACTCCCTTCGACCCACTCCTTCACCTGTCCGTACAGACCGACGTTGCTGTTCGCGTTGATGGCAATAAATGAGTCAGTCAGGATGTAGTAGGAAATGCTCCCCGTGCCGACAAACGGAGCCACATCTCCACCGGTGAATGTGAACTCGCTGCCAGAATCGACACCAGAATCCGTCCCGAAGAACGTCTTGGAAGTCGGGCCGCTAAACGAGCCACCCGGGCCGACATCGCTCGTGTTACCGTCGTTGGCATACGCGGTGATCAGGCCAGGAGACGAGTAGCGAACGTTGTAGCCGGCGGAGCTGAAGATGTTCGCGGAACTGCTGAGAACCGCGTAATAGATGTCCGTTGTTGCGTCGACACCCATCGTCACCAGGACACTTTCAAGGGTGCCCAAACTCGGATTGAACTGCGGCAACGCCACCTCAGCCGTCTGGATCAGCACGCTCTTGTAGACATTTTGTCCGCTCGTTCCAGTGAAGTCGTCACTGAAATCGTATTCGGCGGAGTCCGAGAAGGAAATGGTCGCCGCACTGGCGCGTGCGATCGAAAGATTGGCGACGCAAATGCAAATTAGTCCTGCCCACAAGACCTTTAACATTCACACTTCTCCTAGTAGAGCGGACTGCCCCCTGATGCCTAACGTACTATTCGTTAGGCCATAAGACCATAAATTTACTGCAGACGCCACAGTCCACGCAATCTCACTTATTACCGCCTTTTGCTTTTTTGTCACAATCGCCGCAGGCGTTCTGCGGTGCTCGGGATGCAGTGGCCGACGAAACCCGCTCCGAACGTCCCGGGACGCGAAAACGTTGCAACAGCCGAATGAGCGGCGTGGGGTGCGTCAAGACGCACCATCCTCGTCCGAAGCGTCCGCGTCCACGCTTTGGCTGGCGGCTGACAAGAAAAACCTCTGCGATCACGGCGGTGACCGTCTTCTTAACAATCGAAAGGCGCCTCACGACGCCCCCTACGACACTCAACGTGAAGGCCGCTTCCGATTGGCACTTTGGGAAACAAAAAAACGGGTCACCCAGAGCGTGGGTCACCCGTAGAGACGTTTCCAATTGTTGGCGACACCGACCGACGCAGCGCACGTAAGGACAGAAAAAACAAGACGTGCGCGCAAAACACTCGGGACAGAGAGCACCCTCCTTAGAGCAATGCTCGCCATCAACACGAGAAGAAGATGCCGTCAGCCGGAAGACTATTTGGGAGTGTGCTGGCAGTCGCCGCCGGTTTCGGCCAGCGGAGTCTTGCGCTCGGTCAGCGTCTCACAGGAACCGCACAGTTCGGCGTTCAGTTCCTTGTAGCCAGCCCATTCTTCAGGAAGATTGTCTTCATGGAAGATGGCTTCCACCGGGCATTCTGGCACGCACGCCTCGCAGTCGATGCATTCGTCGGGGTGGATGTACAACATCGACTCCCCTTCGTAAAAGCATTCGACCGGGCAGACCACAACGCAGTCGGTGTACTTGCAGTTAAAACATGGCTCAGCAACGACGTGGGTCATTCCAGTTCCTTTGTTGAACGATGTCGGATTGCCAGTCAGTTGAACTCACCTGAAGGCGCTCTCGCGGCGATCTCCGGAGAATCCTAGCCCTGCGTCCGAAGAGTGTCAAGTTATTGATGTGGGCGTACTTCGGCTGAACAGAACATCCCCCGCCGGGTGTCTCGCGGAGCGACTGCCGACAGTGCAACATCTTTCAGAAAGTAGCGCAAGACCGCGACTTCGACGTGCAATTTGGCGTTCCCGTCGGGTCGCGTGTTGATTGATAAGATTCGCCCTCAGGACACACGCGATTGGGATGGACCGGCGGCGCCCCCTGACTGCGTGTTGGGTCTCTTTCCGGAGGCGAAACCGCTTGTCGCGTTCGCCCCGAAATTCGGACGAGTCATCGTAACCTCATATCGTGCTAAGCAGTAGGTTCGCTTGAGACTTGAACCGATCTTGTCTCATTTTCAGGTTCGAAGTACAGTACGATAGAGAGGTGGCTCGATTAAGCACGTAACATCCCGCAGGCCACCGGCTTGCTGCGTCTTGTACAAAGCCGCTCACGGCTTCGGAAAACGGGTGACAGCGTTGGTGTCGCCCCCCCTGAAACTCTGCAATCGAACTGAATTCCGCCTTCGGGCACTCGGACAGACCCGAGACAGGTCTGGGCTAAGACCGACATCGCGTTCGCCATACCCATTGCCGTTCGCCCGTCGATTGCCGCCTTCGCCATGATATTAAGTGTCGCCATAAGACGATTGCCCCGAAAGGCTTCCCGTTACAATCCTGCCTGATGAGAGCTTGATCGACGTGGCACTGACCGAGATCGACAAGAACCTTCTGAAACGCTGTCTGGCCTGCCAGTCCGGTGCTTGGAAGGACTTTGTTGACCGATTCATCGGGCTGTTTATCCACGTGATCAATCATTCCGCACATGCCCGCGGGATCCGTCTGAAGCCGGATGATGTCGACGACCTCTGCGCCGAAGTCTTTCTCGGCTTGCTCGAAAACGACTTTGCCGTCCTGCGTCGATTCGAAGGAAAGTGCTCGCTGGCCACATACCTGACAGTCGTGGCCCGGCGGATCGTTGTCCGCAGCATCGCCCGCCGCCGAATTGCCGAGGCACTCGGACACGTGCCGGCACACGGGACGGCCATCACACAGGCCGAAGCCGGCAAACCCGTTGAGCCACAACGCCTCGAAGATCGCGAGGAAATTCAGCAGATGCTGGAGATCCTCTCGGATACCGACGCCGAGATCGTCCGCCAGTTCCACCTGGAAGGACGCTCGTACCGGGAAATCAGCAGCGACTTGGGAGTTCCCGAGAACTCCATCGGCCCGACGCTGACCCGCGCGCGATCTCGTCTGCGCGAATGGCATTCGCAGACTTAAGCCGGTCAGCAACGCGGCCGCGCTTCGCTTTTCGCTCGAATTCCACAAGTCTGCCGTCAGAAGACGTGTGCCGTCAAACGACGATGTGACGTTCTGGTCGCTTGTGCAAAGTTCGGGCAGCTTCGTGTGATTCTCTCTCTGGCCCGTTGACTCACCGGGCAAGCGATTCAAGAATGAGGCCAGCGGGCTATCGGGGAACGTTTCTCCGGCCAACTCTCCCGCGTGTTTCGCTGTCGGATGCCTCAGCGAAAGGCGACCGGGTGGAGAATGCCCCAGCCCCCTGAAAAAATTCAACGCTGAGAGACTCACCGCGAGGTCACCAAATGGATTTTCGACTGCTTCGCTCCCAACAAGTCACTCGTGCTCTTGTTGGCCCGCTGCTCGTTGCGGCCTGCTGGTTCGCCAGCCTCAACCCGACGCTGGCGGCGGCTCAATCGGCGGCTCAACGGACCGGCTTCATCCCCCAGACATACCGCGACGCCGAAGGCGAACATCAATACGTGGTCTTCGTCCCGCGGAACTACACCCCAGCCAAAAAATGGCCCGTCATCCTGTTTCTGCACGGAGCCGGAGAGCGCGGGACAGACGGTAGTCGGCAGTTGCTTGTGGGATTGGCACCCTACGTGAATGCTCGGAAGGACACGTTTCCTTTCCTGGTGGTGTTTCCCCAGTGCGAAGACATCCGCGGTCGAGTCCTGCAGGGCTGGCTGGCCGAGTCGCCCGACGGACGCCGCGCAGTGAGCATTCTGGACCAGGTCCAGAAGCAGTACAACGTCGATCCGGACCACCAGATTCTGACCGGATGGTCGATGGGGGGCTACGGGGCCTGGAGTCTGGCGGCAGCCAACCCAACCCGCTGGTCGGCCGTTCTGCCACTTGCGGGAGGTGGAAAGGCAGACTGGGCCGAGAAGCTCACTGGACTTCCCATCTGGGCCTTCCACGGCGTGGAAGACTCCGCCGTCCCGGTTTCGGAGTCCCGAGCCATCACCGCGGCGATCCGCCAGGCGGGTGGCCACCCCTTGTATTCGGAAGTCGCAAATGTGGGACACGATGTCTGGCAGACAGTCTACGGAAGTGATGCGATCTACGACTGGATGCTCCGCCCCGATCAACCTCCGAGCATTCCTCCGGACAAAGTCGAGGCTCGTAGCGAGTCTGTTCCCGAACCACCGGAAGATGTCACGCCGTTTGTGCCAGCGGTCGAACTTCCACAAGCCGTCGCTGTCCGCGTTGGCAATGACCTGCTGAAGTCCATCTCCGAGGCCTTGCCGGCCCTCGTGCCCCAGGAAATGCTGAGCGGGCGACTGCAAGACATGTATGACAGCACCTACGCCGAAGGCCGGGCGTTCAGCGTCGTCTTCTCCGGCATCAGCTATTCGGGCCAATTGACGCGTGCGGAACTGCAGGCGGCACCCGACAACAAATTGAAGCTGCGGCTGGGACTGGAGAATCTCAGCATCAACATCGGCAGCACGTACGTCAACGGGCAACGTCACTCGGCCGTCGCTGGCCCGATTGCCGTCGTCATCGGAAGTCGCGGTCCGGTCTGGTGGGAAATCGTCGCAGAGCCGTCCATCGTCGATCGCAAGATCGCACTCGCGCTCGTCAGTTCGTCATTCCCGATCCCATACGACAACTACTACGTCACTTCTCCAGCGGGCGTGTCGACACAGGGACTTGGCATGACACAGCAAAAGGTTTCCAGCGGCCTGGTGAATGGCTTGTACGGAGCACGGGCGCGTGTCTCCAACGAAGTGGCCGCACTGGCCCCGAAAGCCTTGCGTGAAATCGAAACCAGAATCTCATTCGGGGACGTCAATCAGGGGGTGGGAGATTTCTGGCCGCTGCCGATTTACGGCCCCCGCTTGCGAGCCTGGCCGGACGGTATCCAGGCCGACCAAGATGGCCTGTCCGTGGTAATGGGCCTGACGGCGGCCGCGATCGATCCCCGCCGTGCCCCGGCGACACCAAAGCGACTTCCACCGCTGGGCCCTTCGGTTGTCCAGCTTTCGGGAGACCGAGGCAGCTTGCGAGTCGGCCTGACTCCGAAGGTGCTCACTCCTCTCAGCCAAATGCTCGTCGACCAGGACCTGGCCCGCATCCACGTTCTGGACATTCCCGACAAGTCGTTTCACCCTCTTGCCGACCCCGCGGTCCTGAAATCGGCCATCCCCGATTTGAACCGGAATGACACCGCTCAGGAGTTCCGCTCGGAGCTGATCCTGACGAAAGCGATCATGATTGGGAATGTCCCCGCTGGTCGACAACTGGGACAAGCGGCGTCACGCGGGGGCGCCGCGGCGAGAACTGTTGCACAATCGGAATCGACGGGCGATGCCGGCGGGACGGTTCGCTCGGAAAGCCCCCCGATGGGGCTGTCGGTCCCGCAGGCTGTCATCGAAGTGTCGGTTCGCCCAAGCGGCTCTGACGAAACGTGGCAACCGCGTGTCCGCTTCGTCTTCTCTGTCGAGCAGCAGGCCCAGATCACTCTCCGCAAGGTAAGCCATGCCGACCGACAGATCGAAGTGGACTGGGCTGGTGCACCGCGAGTGACGGCGTCGGCTCACTTTGTTGACGGATACACACCGGCCGACGAGACAATCCACGTGGATCAGGTCCAGCAACTGTTCTCGCAGGCGTGGACCAACTGGACCCAACGAACCTCTCTGGCCGATTCTCGCGTGCCCGACTTCCCGCTGGGAGACGTGAGACTCCGCATCGCGGACGTCGCCTGGAAGAACCCGCTCTTGATTGCGGATTTTGGACTGGCCACCATCAAAATTACGAATAGCACCAACCAGCCAATGGAATACGAAGCCCG
>CALJUK010000386.1 GCA_937975745.1 uncultured Planctomycetaceae bacterium
GCCACCGCCGCAGCCGTCTCCGTCCGGATCCAGTGAGGCGCACTGCCCGGTGAACCATGGGGATCATTGTGTTGCCAACGTTGCTTGCCGAGCCGGCGTGAAGTCATTTCAGCGTCTCGTCGGAGTTGAGGAATCGGACCGTCCCTGGTCGGATGCGATTGAGTGAGCAAAAGAAGACCAATCGCTTGGTCGCCCATCAGCGCGGGGAGATCGTATTCGGCAAGCGATTCCGCTGCAACCTCAATGATGCCAAGCACGAACGTCCCTGAATAGGGGGGGACGTCAGAATGGTCCCATCCCGTACGGCAGAAAGTTTGTGCCCGAGCGAACCACGCCCCATCCGGCAGCTCGGTTGTCACACGTCTGCACATTTTGGGTCGGCCGATGTTCCGCTGCGGACCGATGTCGCTCGCAGGCGATGACCCCGCCCAGCGGAGTGCCCCCTATCGTCGCTAAGCCGCTTTCCGGCCAAGCCCCCCCTGCGCAAGCGGGAGGAGTCGCTCTTGAAGCGAAACTACGTCGACGGGCTGACTTGACCGGCATTTTCACCGATCGGCTCGGCTCCAGCGGGAGTCATTCCGTCGGGATAGACAATCTCGAAGCCGAGGTCCTCGATCAGCCGGTAGTCTTCGGCGGGCAGTTGCCCCTTGGTCGTCAGGTAATCGCTGACGAACAGGGAATTCGCCGGATACAGGCCCAGCGGCTGCAGCGACCGCAAGTGGACTTCGCGACCACCGGCGATGCGAATTTCAGACTTGGGATTCGCAAACCGGAACACGCAGAGCGCCTTCAGGCAGTACCGCGGGTTCAACTCGTGGATATGATCCAGGCGTGTCCCCTCGATGGCGTGGTAGAAATTCACCGGGATCGACTCGACACCCAGGTCCCGCAGTTCGATCGCCGTTTCCACAACGTCGTCGGGCTGCTCCCCCATCCCCACAATCATCCCGCTGCAGAGTTCCAGCCCGGCCGAGCGCGAGGCCTTCAACGTCTGCATCCGCTCATCGTAGGTGTGTGTCGAACAGATCTGGTCGTAGTACCGCCGCGATGTATTGAGATTGTGATTGACGCGGTCGACGCCCCCTTCTTTGAGCCGGGCGGCTTGCTCGTCGGTCAACAGTCCCAGACAGGCGCAGACATGCAGGCCGAGTTCGTCCTTGATGCGGCGGGCCACCCGGGCGACATGGTCCACTTCCCGTTGCGTCGGCCCCCGACCACTGGCCACGATACAGTACGTCCGGGCGTTGGCCTCGGCCGCCTGACGGGCACCGGCCAGCAACCGCTCTTCATTGAGCATCGGGTACCGGTCGATCGTTGTCTCGGCGTCGATCGCTTGCGAGCAGTATCCACAATCCTCGGGACACAGCCCCGATTTGGCGTTCTTCAGGAAGTACAACTGCACCTTATTGCCGAAGTACTCTCGCCGGACGCGGTACGCCGCATCCAACAGAGACAGCAATTCGGTGTCGTTGCTGCCCAGGATCTCGCGGCCTTGTTCCGCCGACAACACTTCGCCAGCCAGGACTTGGTCGGCCAGATCAGTCCAGCGATTCTGGCGATGTGCTTCCCCGCAAATTGAATCCATCTCGATCGGTTCCCGTCTTTCTCGCAGTCGCTATGGTCCAGACGCAATGATGCGCGGCCGAGTGACAAGCCACCATCGGCCGAAGCGAGTGTATCGCGACGGCAATGGTCGCGACAAGCGCGGCGGGACATGATGCCGCGCCTAGCGGGCGATGGCGGCGGCTGTTCTAACGGCCAGACCGGCCGGCAAACGCTCCCAGGGGAGTTCCGGATCGCCTGTGACCGAACCGAGCAACAACCGCTGTTCGGTCAGTTCCAGCAGTCGCTGTTCGCGGTGATTGCCCCACAGTTTGGCCGCGACACGCACTTTGTCCGACGGGCTGCCACCGGTCACTTCAAACTCGACCGACGCCTCCTCCAGACGCCATGCGAACTCGATCTCGAGCCGATTCCCCAGCAGAAATCGCCAGGCCCCAGTGGGATGGGCCACCATGACGGCCGTCCCGTCGGGCCGAATCGTCAGCAATCGCTCGTCGCCGTTCTCGTTCTGATGCCAGACACCGACAAGCAACTTCGTACGGTCGCCTTGTCCGACCGCGGCCGTCGGCACTGTCTGGGAGGCCACCCGTAGCGTCTCGGCCACCTCAATTGCGTCCAGGACTATGTTCTTGTGAACAGTCTCATTGCCGTCAGGAACTTCGACTTGCCGCAGGGGAATGAAGGGCAGATCGCCCGAAGTGGGCGAGGAGCCGATCGGCGACGGCGACAAAATGGCCAGAACCTTCTCTTCGAAGATTGTCCCGATGCAGCTCACG
>CALJUK010000387.1 GCA_937975745.1 uncultured Planctomycetaceae bacterium
CCAGGCCCATCTCGAAATGCAGCGCCGCAATCCCCGCAGCCGTCGGCAAACCACGATGGAAAAGGGAGGGTTCTCCCAGCAGCAGTTTAACACACGTGAGATCCGCTACGAGGTCATGGCCTCCGAGCAGGGAACCAACGTGCTGGACGAGCTCCGCCGTGAATTCGATCCGGAAAACCTGCGCCGGCAACTCTCTGAAGAATTGAAAGAACGCGTCACAGCTCACGGCCGGCTGTTGCTGTTCCGGTTTCTCGACTTTGACGTGCAGCCCGGGAATGCGTACCGGTACCGTGTCCGGCTTGTTGTGCGCAATCCCAACTTCCTACGCCGCCTGGAAGAAGTTGTCGACCAGTCGGTCATTGAAGGCGAAATCCGCTACACCCCATGGAGTGATCCGAGCACTCCGTCAATCGTCAAAAACGACGAAAAGTACTTCCTGACCAGCGTGCAACAGCCGCGCGGTCGAACCAACGAGACAGCCAACTTCGAAATCTTTGAATGGGACCAGAAGTTGGGAACCACCAAAGTGGCCGAGATGCGGATGCAGTTCGGTCAGTTCCTGGGAGGCACTGCCAAGACGGAGATCCTCGATCCAGCCAAGCAGAAATTCGAAGAACAGAACGAAGTCGAATTCTCGACCGAACTCGTGTTGCTCGATGCAATGGCAGCGCCGGTTCTGGATCCGGAAAACCATAAGGAATTGAAACTGTCGGCGCGGCAGCGGGCCACCGTTGGAGTGGTTGATCGCGCGTTGGTCGTGAACGAATTCGGCGAGTTGGTACCGGTGGAGCCGGTCACGCACAAGAAGGAACGCGAAGACGCTCAGAAACTTGTCGAGCGGGAACGAAGGCCCTTCGAATTCCTGAAGCAGATGGCCGCCGCAGCCACTGTTGGTCCGGGCGGGGGACTCGATGCGCTTCTGATGGAAGAACAGATGATGATGGAGGCCGACGCCATGGGTGGCCGGAGGCAGCGCGGACGTCGCCGACGCAGCCCAACTCGGATCACCGATCCATCGATGATGATGGCCCCGGAAATGATGCCGGGAATGGCTCCGGGAATGGCTCCCGGGGGTCGGCGGCCGTAGCGGCCCGTCAATCGTTGAAGATTTTCGGCAGAATCCGATCGCCAAGATTGCCTAGGGGCGATCGAGTTTTGCGCGATATGCCTCGGAACCGGCTTCGACGGCAGACCCGTCCGGGTCCGGCGCGTTAACCGCCTGTTCCGCGAGAATGACTCTTCTCAGTTCCGCGGCCAGAAAGAAAGAGCCCGTGATGCAGATCAGGTCGTCCGGGCCGCTTTCCGCCCGGGCGATTTGCCAAGCTTCCAGAGGCGAAGGGCAAACTCCATAACGGACGCCTTCGATCGACGCGGCCGTCGCTTGCAAGTCCGCCACCGGGAACGCGCGATGCGTTAACGCGTAACTCGTCAGCAGGCATTCGTCGAATTCCGGGGCAATTTGCCGCAGCATACCGACCGCATCCTTGTCGTTGCTGACCGCGAAAATCAGCCGTTTACGACTCGGTGGAAACTGTGTCCGCAGAGTGTCTCGCAGCGCGGCAATCGACGCGACGTTGTGGGCCGCATCAACGACAACCGTCGGTCGGTCGGCCAGCACTTCAATCCGGGCCGGCCATTTTACTTTCGCCAGCCCTTGCGGCAGGGCGGCCGATTCAATCCGAAATCCGCGTGAAACCATCGCATCACACGCGGCGACGGCCAACGCTGCGTTTCGTCCCTGATGTTCGCCGAGCAAGGCCACCGGAAGCTTCTGAGAGCTGCGAACCGGAGAACTCACGTCAAGAAGGCCTGGGGCAGACGGCAAAGGCCAGGATCGGACCGGTCCTGGTTCGTAGTGGTACTGAACCTCGCGGCCCAATTCCCACAACGGGGCTCCTTGCTCGGCCGCACGCTTTGCCACAACTTCGGCCGGTCCCTCTCCTTCGACACCGCTGACGACCGGAACGCCAGGCTTGATGATGCCGGCCTTTTCCCGAGCAACTTCGGACAAAGTTGTCCCCAGCAGAGGCATGTGGTCTCGGCTGATGTTCGTGATGACGGTCACTTCCGGGCAGCAGATGTTGGTCGAATCGAGACGGCCCCCCAAGCCCACTTCCAGCACAGCAAAGTCCGCCCGGGCATCGGAGAACATCAACCAGGCCATCGCCGTGGCGATTTCGAAGTAGGTCGGACCATAGGTTGCTGACTCGTTATCGAGTTTCTGGATCGGCCCGCGCAGTCGATCAACCAGGTCGGTGACCTGCTCGGGCGTGGGGCACTTGCCGTCGACCCGCATCCGCTCTTCGAACTGCATGATGTGGGGCGACGTAAACAGACCGACGCGATACCGGGCGGCGGCAAGGATCTCGGCAATCATCACAGCCGTCGAACCTTTTCCCTTCGTCCCAGCCACGTGGACAACGGGTATCCGCTTATCGGGTCGGCCGATCAACTCCAACAGGCGTTGCATCCGTTCGAGCTTGAACTGCCTCTTGTCCTGATCCCGAACAGGGGCCTTCTCGAAATTGATGCGTCCAGTCAAGAACGCCAACGCTTCATGATACCTTTGATCGGAATTGGGCATTCGGGCGGATTCCAGGGTCACATGGTCGACCCCGCAAGGTCATTGGACAGGACGGGAAGTCTGGGCGAGGCAATGTGCGGTTGCTGGCAAATATCGACTGTGGACCTGTCGTAGTAACGATTCGGCCCTCGATTAAGAGCAGATCGTCAGTCCCAGTCGAGTCCAGCGGCGGCCTTGCATCTCCTTGGGGTCACGATCGCAGCGGTTCTCGAGCAGTCTGCCGTTCGAACACCGTCGGTCCGCGCGGAACTCTTTCTCGCAAAGTCGCTATTGCGTACACAAGCACGGGAAGTGACGTTCAAACTGCGACATTATAACCAGGGAGGTTTCCGGCTGTAACCGTCAAGGCTCCTTGAAATCGCCGTGGCCCGCCCCAAGAATGCACAGGTCCGGGAATCCGGCCGATTCACTGCCGGTCGAACCGTTGGCCGCAGCCCTCGGAC
>CALJUK010000388.1 GCA_937975745.1 uncultured Planctomycetaceae bacterium
CCGCTGGACGAGGTTGCCGACCCGATCCAGGAACGGGGCATCCCCTTTGCCGAACTCTCGTCGACCGACGCGAAACTGACCTGGAACCGCACCGAGGCGGCGATCGGAAATGACCCACCGGATCGGGAACTGGCCGAACACCGGCTTGTGGGACAGGGTGGCGTTGGATAGTAGCCGGTCGTGACCGTCTGCCGCGCTGTCGCGATTCAAGGCGCGTTGGGCTTGGCACTCGTCGTTGAACTCTCGGCCTTGGGCTGACGGAACGGCATGTCATCGGCACGATGCAGCGACGGTTCAGCCCAGACTGTCAGGTTGTGGTCCGGTGTCGAATCGGGGTCGGAAATTGTCTGCAGTTCCAGCGTCAGAACCGGCGTGTCGGGCAATGGAACCTCGATTCCGACTGGCTTCGCCCCGGCCGCCAGAAACTCTGTGCGGTGGGCCTCCTGGCCGTTGATCCGGACAGCAAAGGCCACTTTGCCATTCTCGCCCGCTGTCGGATGCAGTCCAACACGACACGTGAAGCGGTCGAAAACCACGCCCGGGCCAATCTTGTAGGTCAACGTGTAGGGAGCCCCCATTCCCAGGCCGAACTGGACCGAAGTGGCCTCTCCTTCCCCAGGGAACGCCAGGGGATGCAACTTTCTCTTGGCATCCATCGCCTGATCGACAAGAAACGGAGTGACGTAGTAGGGGTGCGGAATCATCTGCATCCGGGCGTCGGATTCCCAATCGGACAGGCGTTGCGTTTTAAGTGCGGCGATGGCTTCCGTTTCGAACCGCTTTTCCGCCAGACAGAAAACTGTGTAGATCACGTCGGCCGTATGACGGGCGTTGTACGCGGCGGCGGAGGCCCGGAATTGATCGGCCCGCTCGGCATCCCCCGCGACAACAGCCTGCACAATGGGGACGATGTGCCCCGCGGCGTACTGCCGCAACAGCCGCTGGTTCTGATAGATCCGTGCGGCTGCTTCGGGGATCGTCGCTCCCAGTAACTTTGGCGCGTAGTCGACATCGGGGATCGTGTACGTCCCGGTATCGGCAATGCCACCGTACCCGAACAGATAGTTCTTGTTGGCCAGTTCCTTCGTCGGAGGGACCAGCCGGCGGAGTGTGGCTTCATCAATCGGGCTACTGTGAGCCGACGGACATCCGGGATCTTCGTTCCAATGACAAAGGACACCCAGGAACTTCATCGCTTCGTCGGGCTGGCCGGCAGCCAGTTCGTCGAGGATGTTCTCAATGTACCACTGAATGTCGACAAGACTTGCCTCGATCGAGCCGACATCGTGCAGGCTCAACTTGGCGGGAGGCTCGCAGTACTTCACCAATTCGGCCGCCTTACTCCCCGCGTACTTGTCCTGCAGCGACGTGTAGTTGGTCGTGAGATTCCTCCAATGCTCCTCGCCGACCAGTGCACGTTGCCAACTGGGGATATGCCCAACAGCCCAGGTGCGAATAATCTTGTGACCATGTCCCCACGCGAAGGCGGTGGTGGGACAGCAGCTGACGAGAATGGCCGTCACAACCGCTAGCAGTCCATAGAATCTTGGACACCGCATCGAGACCTCGTTTCACTTTGTCCAGGAAGGTTTCCAAACCCGCTGTGTCCTGCGGTCTTGCCGTTGGAAACGCGGGGCCAACACTCACCACGAGCAGCTTCGAAAATGACTTCTCGTAACCCTGCGGCCGAACAGATCGCGCACCAACGGCAAGAATCAGGAGCCGAGCTCGTACTCGACAATAATCGGCTCGGTGGATGCCGTGTCAATCTCGACAACGAGACCGGACGACTCGGGATCACCATACTTGGCCGGAATCCCCTCGCCTTGCAGTGCCACCTGGTAGGTTCCCGACTCACTGAAGACGTGAGTGAAGGAGGCATCCTCCAGAATCTCTCTGGAGATCGGGGCACCTGAGCGCGGATAGAAGATCACCGTACCGGATGTGATTGGCTGACCATCGACGTGGATGGTTCCCACAAGAGCTCCTCCGGGATTTGAACTCACCTCCGCTTGACTGCAACCGATCATCATCGCGCCGGCAGAAACTGCGAATCCAAGCCAACAGACCCAGCCGCGCAGTTTGCCAACCAGGGCGAACTCCAACAACCGGTACTGTTCATTTTTTGAAACCGTCACGCTTAGAATTCTCCAATCACTTCGCCATCGGCGATCTTTGCAAGATTGCCCAGCGTGGTGAAATTCATGTTCTCGCTGAGGAAGCGGACCGTGCCGTCTGCAAACAAAGCATGACAGCCTCCCTCGTGCAGGCTTCCAGGAGTACTGCGACCCGGGCCGAGATTGTGGTTACTGCAAGCCTGTTGATTGATGCGGTACGACAGTGGTCGCATGAAGCAGTGGCGGATGAACTGGCCCCAATACGGCCCCATTGTGGTTGAGGTCCACTCTCCGTTGCAGGCATTCGTACTGAAGTTGTTCCACTTCTTCATTTGCGATTCGATCAGCAACATCGTATTGCTCGTGCCATCGGTAACATCGCGAATTCGGCAGGCACCGTTGTTGCCGAACGCACACACACTGGTGCCGGAAAGCTCACCATAGGTGTTCTGCGTATCGGACGAGTTGTGACTGATCATACCGTAGCTGGTCCGCTGGTTGTCCTCGCAGTTATAGTGCATGGACGTTGTGGAACTGTAATAGGAAAACTTGAACTCAGCACCGGCGAAACTTCCGGAATCACTGGGACAGCGGAAGACGGAGACTGCGTAGTCGGTCAGCACACGCCCCGCCCCGTCCTTCTGGATTCCACCACCACCGATCCCCGCTGTATCTGCAGTGCCGGTTGCGACGCTGAAGTCAATGCTGTTGTAAATTGCCGCCTGGTCAATGAATGGCAACAAAAACAGAAACCCGTTGTGATTACGGACACCACCGGCCGGAATCCAGGCCGAGAAACTCCCTGTCCCCGGATTGACGTTTCCCGGCGGGAAAATGCGATGCGTGTCGTGGTAGTTATGCAATGCCAAGCAAAAATGCTTGAGGTTGTTTTTTTACTGAGAGCGGCGCG
>CALJUK010000389.1 GCA_937975745.1 uncultured Planctomycetaceae bacterium
CTCGCTTGAAGACAAGATCGTCCAGCAGGCGTTGGTTTGGGTGCTGCAGGCGATCTGCGAGCAGGACTTTCTCGGATTCAGTTACGGCTCCCGGCCGAACCGTAGTGGCCATCAGGCGCTTGATGCGCTCAGTGTGGCGATCACGTCCAGGCAGGTGAACTGGGTGTTGGACGCTGACATCGCGGGGTTCTTTGAGGCGATCGACCATGAATGGCTGATCACGTTCCTGGAGCACCGCGTCAGTGACAAGCGCATTCTTCGGCTGATCAGGAAGTGGCTGCGTGCCGGGGTCAACGAAGAAGGCGAATGGTCGAAGACGACCGTGGGCACACCGCAGGGAGCGGTGATCTCACCACTGCTGGCGAACGTGTACCTGCACTACGTCTTCGACCTGTGGATTACGCACTGGCGAGGACATCACGCCCGAGGCGAGGTGATCGTCGTGCGGTATGCGGATGATTTCGTGATCGGTTTCGAGCATCAACACGAAGCGCAACGCTGTCTGGAAGAACTCCGGGAGCGTTTCGCAAAGTTCGGTCTCACGCTGCATGACGAAAAGACGCAACTGATCGAGTTCGGCCGCTATGCGACCTCACGACGGCAGCGTCGTGGGGAAGGTCGACCGGAAACGTTCGACTTCCTCGGCTTCACGCATATCTGCACGAAGAGTCGCCAGAACGGTCGGTTCCGTGTCAAGCGACTGAGCAACCGGAAACGGATGCGACGGACGCTGGCGTCGATCAAAGACCACTTGAGACGCCGCAGGCACCGACCGTTGGGAGAGACGGGACGCTGGTTGCGACGTGTGATGCAGGGCTGGCTGAACTATCACGCCGTGCCCGGCAACTCGATGCGTCTGGACCAGTTCGATCAGGCGGTCCGCAAGCTGTGGCTCCA
The DNA here is from genome assembly GCA_937975745.1 of uncultured Planctomycetaceae bacterium. Lineage (GTDB taxonomy): Bacteria > Planctomycetota > Planctomycetia > Planctomycetales > Planctomycetaceae > CALJUK01. The sequence continues at coordinate 898 of CALJUK010000389.1, forward strand.
GTCCCTGCGTCGTCGCAGCCAGACCGGCCGCGATCGCTGGACCTGGACGCGCTTCGCCCGTCTGGCGGTCCGTTACCTCCCGACCCCTCGTATCCTCCACAACACCCCCTGGGTCCGATTTCACGCCCGACTCAAGGCAGGAGCCGGATGAGGTAGTTCCTCACGTCCGGATCTGTGCGGGGGGCCGCCGGCAACGGCGGTTCCTACGCGATCCGCGCGAGCGTCGCCAATTGGGCGTGGTGGGGCCATGCTGAATCGGGCTGGTTCTACCGGACGCTTCAAGATTCTGGACGGGCGCGCAAAAAACGCCGCCCGTGAGCGGCGAGTCTCGTTGCGCGTATGCTTCGTCCGGCGGACTACCTCATCTTCCGTTTGCGTCGCCATCCGCACAGGCCGAGACCGCCGATGCCGAGGAGTGCGAGGCTGGACGGTTCGGGGACGACTGGTGACTCCTGAACTTCCGCCTCGATCACCAGATCCATCCCCAGCGTCGAACTGTTGTACTGGAACTTCCCAGAAGAGTTGCCAATCGGTGTCCCATCGGCTCCCCATAGCGTGAGCGTGTTCGGATCGCCTTCAATGTATGAATTGGCGACATCGCCGTTGATGGACGTTGCGTATTTCTTGTCCATGAACTTGAGCGTCATTGCGTCACTCTGGCTGACACCAGAACCCAGATCGGTGAATCCGACGCCTTCGTTGGTCAGATAGGTCTTGAGCGCATTGGTACCGGCATTGAAGGTAAAGACCCATTCAATCGTCCCAATCAGAGATCCGTCGTTGTTACCTCCGTTTCCCCAGAACTCAGTACCAACCAAGTCTTCGCCCGTACCGACAGCTGTGCCAATGTGGTTAGTCAAGCCACTGTTGCTGTACAGATCGACGTGCAGAAGCAGGTCACCAGTGTCCGGGTCATACCAACTAGCGGGACCATCCTCGTCGAGATCGAAGTAAGCCTTGATGCTGCCCGACGTTCCATAACCAGTAGCAGAATGGAACACGTTGTGTCGGAATCCGCCACTTGTCGCTTTCGGCGTGGCGGTAATTGTCATCATCTCTGCGAGCAGCGACGTCTGGAGTGCAAACGTCCCGACAAGAGTGGCGATGGCGAAAATGCAGGCCCGCATTGTGAGTCTCCAGCTATTGTCGATAAATTCGACGATGTTATTCGGTCTTGTTTGTTGTCAGTTCGGTCGGAGTTCTGATTGCGCTTGCAACGAAAACGAATGAGTCCGCGCGACGTTCTGCAAGCAACTCCCCCTGGGGCGCGAGTGGACAAGGAGCAGCCTCACTGCGAAGATCGCGGCCCGTAACATTCGACTCCTCAACCCTCAAAGGTGGCCCGTTGGAGGCGCGAGGCGACTACGCTGATGCGTCGTCGGGGATCC
>CALJUK010000390.1 GCA_937975745.1 uncultured Planctomycetaceae bacterium
GCAGTTGTCACAGGCGGGTGCATCCGTCTGGAAGCGGGCAAACTGCTGGCTGCGGATTGCAGGGCTGTCACCGCTCTCGTCGCTCACGGCTCCCTTCTTCACCTGGGCGTGGTTGTCGACGATGGCCTTGAGCTCCTGGACCACCTTCTGGGCGGTTGTCGCCTCGGCCTCGGTCGCCTTCCCGTTGTCACCCCGGTTGGGTGTATTCGCTTCCCGGTAACCGGGCAGGAACTGAATACCCAACCAGCGGAAGATGTAGTCTGCGACGCTTTTGGCGTTCGGGATGTCCGGATTGCCGGTCCAGCCCGACGGTTCGAATCGCATATGGGCAAACTTGTTGACCAAAGCAGCCAGGGGAACGCCATACTGCAAGGCCATTGAAGTCAGCGTGCCAATCGTGTCCATCAGGCCGCCAATCGTGCTTCCTTCTTTGGCCATCGTGATGAACAGTTCGCCCGGCGTGCCGTCTTCAAAGACACCGACAGTGATGTACCCCTCGTGACCGCCGACCGAAAACTTGTGCGTGAGCGACTGCCGTGTCCCCGGCAGATGCCGACGGATGGGCTGACCCGGTTCGGTGACCGGAGTCGCGGCGGCGGCGTCCGTCTTCTTGCGGTCTTTTCCTTTGGCTGTGTTGAGTGGCTGACTTTGCTTTGAGCCATCGCGGTAAATCGCGAGCGCCTTGAGTCCCAACTTCCAGCCCTCAAGATACGCCTCTTCGATGTCTTCGATTGTCGAATCGGTCGGCATGTTGACCGTCTTCGAAATCGCACCCGAAAGGAACGGTTGAGCGGCCGCCATCATCCGCACGTGGGCTCGCCACGGAATGCTGCGCGTTCCGTTGGCCGGCTTGAAGGCACAGTCGAAGACGGGCAGATGTTCGTCCGCCAGCTCCGGTGCCCCTTCAATCGTGTCGTGCTGATCGATGTAATCGACAATCGCCTGCATCTGGGCTTCGTTATAGCCCAGTTGAGTCAACGCCGCCGGCACGGTGCGGTTGACGATTTTCATCATGCCGCCGCCAGCGAGTTGCTTGTACTTCACCAAGGCGATGTCCGGCTCAATACCTGTCGTATCGCAGTCCATCATAAAGGCGATCGTTCCGGTCGGTGCCAGCACAGTCGCCTGGGCATTGCGATAGCCAAAGCGTTCGCCCAAGGCGACGCATTCGTCCCAGACTTCCTGTGCAGCATCGCGGAGGTACTGCGGGCAGGCGGGATGAATCTCGCGAACCGCATCGCGATGCATCCGCATGACATTCATCATGCAGGATTCGTTCTCGCGGTAGCCCGCAAAGGCCCCCATGTGGCTGGAGATGCGGCTGGAAGTCCGATACCCCTCGCCGTTGAGCAATGCAGTCAAAGCACCGCAGATCCCGCGGCCCGAATCGCTGTCGTAGGGAATGCCCATCGACATCAGCAGGCTACCCAGATTGGCATAACCAAGCCCCAGCGGCCGGAACAGATGACTGTTTTCGGCAATGGCCGGCGTCGGGTAGCTGGCGTGATCGACGAGGATTTCCTGGGCCGTAATGTAGACGGAACAGGCCCGGCGGAACCTCTCAACGTCGAACGTCCCATCCGGCTGCATCATCTTCTTCAGATTGATACTGGAGAGATTGCAGGCGGTGTCGTCGAGGAACATGTATTCCGAGCAGGGGTTGGACGCGTTAATGGGTCCGGTGTTGGCGCAGGTGTGCCAGCGATTAATGGTCGACTCGTACTGCACGCCGGGATCGCCACAGAACCAGGTCCCGCGGGCAATTTCGTGCAGCATTTCGGCCGCGTCGAACTCGGGGCCGGAGTGACTGGCATCGGTAACCCAGCGGGTCTTCCACTTTGCGTTGCTGACGGCTGCCTGCATGAATTCGTCCGAAACGCGAACCGACAGGTTGGCGTTCTGGAACATGATCGAACTGTAGGCTTCACCATTGAAGTTCGAATCGTACTCACCGCTTTCGATCAGTGTGCGGGCCTTCTTTTCTTCGCGGGCCTTACACTGAATGAACTCCATGATGTCCGGATGCCAGTCCTTCAGGCTTTGCATCTTGGCAGCGCGGCGTGTTTTTCCACCGGACTTCACAACGGCTGCAATCTGATCGTACACCCGCATGAACGAGAGTGGGCCGGACGGTGTTCCACCGCCGGACAGTTTCTCGCGCGAGCTGCGGATGGTGGACAGGTCCGTCCCCGTTCCCGAACCGAACTTGAACAACATCGCCTCGCTGGTCGCCAGGCGCATGATGTCTTCCATATTGTCTTCGACCGACTGGATGAAACAGGCCGAACCCTGGGGATACTCGTAGCAGCTGTCCGGGCGGTGGATCGCACGCGTCTTGGGATCGTAGTGATAGTTCCCCTGTGAGCCACGGACGCCGTACTGCTGGTACAATCCCACATTGAACCAGACGGGCGAATTGAACGCCCCGTGCTGATGCAGGCACAGCCAGGCCAGTTCGCGGTAGAAGTTCTCGCCATCTTCGGCCGAAGCGAAGTAGCCGTCGTCCGTTCCCCAATCAGCGATGGTGCGGGCCACGCGATGGATGACCTGGCGGACACTGGTTTCGCGCTCGGGCGTTCCGGGCTCGCCGTAGAAGTACTTGCTGACGACGACGTTTGTTGCCAAGGCCGACCAGCTGCTGGGAACTTCGCAGTTGGTCTGCTCGAACAGGACACCGCCCGATTCGTCTTTGATTGCCGCAGTGCGATAATCCCATTCGACAGTATCGAACGGGTCGACGCCGACCGGGCAAAAATACGGAACGACTTCCATGGCCGCCGCCCCTAACTTCGTGTGTGGCCGACTGGCCTGGTGGGAGCCGTTTTTGGGTCCACTTGCCGCACCGTACGCCGCCACACTCTTTGCTGCTTCGTGCATCGTGCACTTCCCTTCCTGAGAGATAGGTCCAACCCGGTCCATGTCGGATTCCATTTCTTCCGCTGCCGTCAGTGCGTGCGGGAACGCCTGACCGGAAACCGATCAGATCCAATAGGAACCGCCAAACACGCTCCATCCAGAATACCCGCGACGAGATAGGCAACCGACTGGTCGCACGCGGGTGTTTTCACAGAAGATCGGGCCAGAAGTGTACCGCACGTCAGTTTACGTGTTCTTTTGTGCGCATCCCAGTCCCGTTGGAAACCTCGACCAACACCACTGATGGGGCTTCCATCGTTGCCACAACGCTAGATATAGTGATCGGCAACGAGGCGAGATGATAATCAACAGATTCCGGATGTCAATACGTCCATTCCACAAAGTCTTGTGCATTGGCCTCCCTCCCGACCCATAAGTGGTATTTCTTTCCGGACTTAGGCGATCTCAAAAAATGAAGGATTGATGAACAAAATCTTGGGTTCGACGGCAGCCGACACCTGTCCGTGACTCATGGACGCAAAGCAAAGGCATCCTAAGTGATTTAACGACAAATACTTGAGTGCCACGAACAAATCCACGAGTGCCTAAACAGCCTGTCCACCACAAGAAAACGGGCCTCAAAACACCGCCTCGAAACCGGCGACACCGAAATTTTCCGACTTGCCCGCCCTCTGCCAATCTTTGCAGGCCTTGCCCCATTGCCAGACCGGCCGCCGTACGACACCATGGAAACCGTCCTGAACACAGAATCCAGCCTGAGACCGGGCCGGCGGACTCCCGCCAGCCATTACCCGGCTGGATGTCACTCACCCTGGACCGGCCGGCTTGATGTCCAACGCAGATCGCCCCCGAACCACTGGACCGGAATGGAACGACCCGACGGCATTGGCCCAGTTCGGCAAGCTGGAATTTGTCGCGAGGCTGGTCGTCGAGGGCTACATGATGGGCCAGCACAAGAGCCGCTTCAGAGGGGACAGTGTCGAGTTTGTCGAGCACCGGCAATATTATCCGGGGGACGAAATCCGCCA